>NZ_QBTW01000010.1:0-119551 GCF_003057865.1 Muricauda brasiliensis
AATATGTATATGAACTTCTTTATTCTAAAAAAAAACCGAGCCTCTTCTTGTTAAAATCAAACTCCCTTCGGTTTCCTCCACATAACCTCGTTGGTTAAGCGGCTGCAAATTTACAACTGTTTTTTAATCCGGCAAGTTTTTTTTGAAAAAAATTTCAAAGCTTTTTCTTGACCTCAAAAACAATCTTTTTACATGAACTTTTACCTCAACCACCTTAGTGTTTTTCGGGCTGCAAATGTAAAATGAATATTTTGATTACACAATGCTTTTTTTGATATTTTTTTCTAGCCTTTCCGACTTATCAAAACAGTATGTCAATGAGCTTTTGAACTTCCCTAGAAACAAATCCTTTGTTGTTTTTCGGGCTGCAAATGTAACACCCTTTCTACAATAAACAAGAGGTTTTTTTTCTTCTTTGCAGAATTTCTTCCAACTAATTGAAAGCAAAGCAGATAAAAATACAAAAAAAATCAAAAACACAAAAGCACCCTTCATTTAATATTTATATACACCAAAAAAGCTCGATTGAACCCGACTCCTGGTAGAAAATTGGAGCTTATATATAAAGTAAGTATTGTAGCATCTATACAAGGTATTATCTTTGTCCTTTCGATTATAAAAAATAGAAGTTCAAATAGCATGATAAAGATCACACTGCCCGATGGTGCTGTAAAAGAAGTTGAAAAGGGAACTACTCCTTTTTCCGTTGCCCAAAGTATAAGCGAAGGGCTTGCAAGAAACATTATTTCCGCAAAGTTTAACGATACCACGGTTGAAACTACCACACCGTTGACCACGGATGGCACCTTGACTCTTTATACATGGAACGATGATGAAGGGAAAAAAGCATTTTGGCACTCCACCTCACACGTGGTGGCCCAAGCTTTGGAAGAACTTTATCCCGGCATAAAGCTTACCATAGGTCCGGCAATAGAGAACGGTTTTTATTATGATGTGGATTTTGGTGAGCAAAGCATCTCAGAAAAGGATTTTCCAGCCATTGAAAAAAAGGCATTGGAAATTGCCCGTGGAAAGCATGACTACCAAATGAGAAGCGTTTCCAAACAGGAAGCACTTTCCTATTACAAGGAACAAGGAAACGAATATAAGGTAGAGCTCATCGAGAATCTTGAGGACGGAACCATAACCTTTTGCGACCATAGTACTTTTACCGACCTGTGCCGCGGAGGGCACATTCCCAATACAGGAATAATAAAAGCCATCAAATTGTTGAGCGTTGCCGGCGCCTATTGGAGAGGTGATGAAAAAAATACGCAATTAACACGTGTTTACGGCATCTCTTTTCCAAAGCAAAAGGAGCTTACGGAATACCTACACCTATTGGAAGAGGCGAAAAAGAGAGATCACAGAAAACTTGGAAAGGAACTGGAACTTTTTACGTTTTCACAAAAAGTGGGACAAGGGCTTCCTTTATGGTTGCCAAATGGCGCTGCGTTAAGAGAGCGTTTGGAGCAATTCCTAAAAAAGGCCCAAAAGAAAGCAGGGTACGAAATGGTAGTCACACCACACATTGGCCAAAAGGAACTTTATGTTACCTCTGGGCATTATGCCAAATATGGTGAGGATAGTTTTCAACCAATTCGCACTCCAAAAGAAGATGAAGAGTTCTTGTTAAAGCCCATGAACTGCCCACATCACTGTGAAATATATAACAGTCATCCTTTTAGCTATAAGGACCTCCCAAAAAGGTACGCCGAATTTGGTACGGTGTATAGATATGAGCAGAGCGGTGAATTGCATGGACTTACCAGGGTTCGAGGATTCACTCAAGATGATGCCCACATTTTCTGTACTACGGAACAATTGAACGACGAGTTCAAAAATGTGATAGACCTTACCTTATATGTATTGAACTCTTTAGGGTTTGACAACTTTACCGCTCAAGTATCCGTAAGGGATTTGGAAAATCCCGACAAATATATTGGTAATACGGACGACTGGGAGAAAGCGGAGCAAGCCATTATCAATGCGGCCGAAGAAAAAGGGCTGAACTATGTAATAGAAAGTGGTGAAGCAGCTTTTTATGGTCCCAAGTTGGACTTTATGATCAAGGATGCTCTTGGCAGAAACTGGCAATTGGGCACTATACAGGTTGATTATAACCTACCCAAACGTTTCGACCTTACCTATAAAGGAAGCGACAATGAAATGCACAGACCTGTTATGATTCACCGAGCACCTTTTGGTAGCATGGAACGGTTTGTGGCATTGTTATTGGAACATACCGGAGGAAACTTCCCGTTGTGGTTGATTCCAACCCAAGCTATCGTATTGCCCGTCAGTGAGAAACATGAAAAATATGCGGAAAAAGTTTTGAATTCACTAGAAAATCACGAAATTCGCGCGCTCATTGATAAGAGGAACGAGACAGTAGGGAAGAAAATCCGAGAGGCAGAACTGAAAAAAATCCCTTTTATGATTATAGTCGGGGAGCAAGAGGAAGAGTCTGCAACCATATCTGTTAGGCGTCATGGCGGTGAAGATTTAGGAAGTTTAAGCGTAGATGCTTTTTCAGACTTGGTAACTACTGAAATAAATAGTACCTTAAAGTCGTTCTAAAAAATTAAGTTTAATTAAAAAGTTTACGTCATAGCAATTAGAAGAAGATTTAGACCCCAACCTAGGAGGGAAAACAAAAACCCTCACAACATCAATGAAAAAATAAAGGCCCGAGAAGTTCGTCTTGTCGGGGACAATGTTGAGATGGGTGTTTACCCCATTTCCAAAGCAAGGGAAATAGCCACGGAACAGGAATTGGATTTGGTAGAGATTTCACCAAACGCAGAACCTCCTGTTTGTAAGGTAATGGATTATAAAAAATTCCTTTACGAACAAAAGAAACGAGACAAGGCCATGAAGGCCAAAGCGAGCAAAGTTGTGGTAAAGGAAATTAGGTTTGGACCACAGACCGATGACCATGATTATGAATTTAAAAAGCGACATGCTGAAAAATTCTTGAAAGATGGTGCCAAACTAAAAGCCTATGTATTCTTTAAAGGACGTTCCATCGTTTATAAAGATCAGGGCGAAATATTGCTTCTAAGATTGGCCCAAGAATTGGAAGACCTTGGTAAGGTTGAACAAATGCCAAAATTGGAAGGAAAGCGAATGACCATGTTCATCGCACCTAAGACAAGTAAAAAATAAAAACCGGACCTTGTTCGGTATAATAAGCGGAGTTAAATACTAGGAAAATGCCTAAGATGAAAACAAAATCCAGTGCCAAGAAGCGTTTTAAGCTTACAGGAACTGGTAAAATCAAGAGAAAGCACGCTTTTAAGAGTCACATTTTGACCAAAAAATCAAAAAAGCGCAAGCTAAAGTTGACCCACTCCACATTGGTTCACCAAGCGGACGAGGACAACATCAAAGAACAATTACGTTTAAAATAATTGTTCGACCGGTACATTATTTATTAACCATGGAGCCAGGCCAAAAAAAGTACTCAATATAGGGACGCCTGCTACAAAAAAATGACATTATGCCAAGATCAGTAAATTCAGTTGCTTCAAGAGCTAGAAGAAAAAAAGTAATGAAGCAAGCCAAAGGTTACTTTGGAAGACGTAAAAACGTTTGGACAGTAGCCAAAAATGCGGTAGAGAAAGCAATGCTATATGCTTACCGCGACAGAAGAAACAAAAAGCGTACTTTCCGTTCACTTTGGATTACCCGTATCAATGCCGGGGCCAGGATGCACGGAATGTCTTACTCTCAATTTATGGGTAAGGTGAAAGCCAATGGAATCGAATTGAACAGAAAAGTTCTTGCCGATTTGGCCATGAACCACCCAGATGCCTTCAAGGCCATCGTTGAGAAAGTAAAATAAAAAGCTAATATAAACTTACCCCGCTTATTTAGATCCCGCCTTGTGCGGGATCTTTTATTTTATAAAAGGTCTAAAACAGCTTGACACGAGTTACTCAAATTGTCAAGAATGATTATTGCCCAAATGCAGTAATGACCAGATTTCTCCTGGAAGCATGGTTCCTGTGCTCACAAAGATAAATCCCTTGCCATATTCCCATATTCAAACTACCTTGTGTTATTGGTATCTGAACCGAGGCCCCCATCAAAGAAGCTTTGATATGGGCGGGCATATCATCCGGACCCTCATAATTGTGAACATAATAAGGAGCGTTTTCCGGCACCATGGTATTGATATGGCTTTCAAAATCTGTACGTACCGTTGGGTCTGCATTCTCATTGATCGTCAAGCTGGCCGAGGTATGCTTAATAAAAACCTGTAAAAAACCAGTGTTTATTTTTTTCAGCTCTGGCAACGCATCAAGAATCGTATCCGTAATTAAATGGAACCCTCTGGAGTATGATCGTAATTGTATTTCTTTCTGATAAAAATTCATGCAAAAACATTCTTTGACCCCAAATTAATATAAAGTTTACCAAAACAAAGGTCCCGTTCCATGAATAACAAATAACTTTGCAGCTTAAATATTTTGCATGGATTTATCACAGATTAAAATGGTGGTCACCGATATGGATGGAACGCTTTTAAATTCCAAACATGAAGTGAGCCCTCGATTTTTTGAAATTTTCGAAGAACTCAAAAAAAAGAATATAGCTTTTGTTGCAGCAAGTGGAAGACAATACCACAGTATGGTGGACAAATTGGAAACCATCAAAAATGAGATTCTGGTCATTGCGGAAAATGGGGCTTTGATAAAACAGCAAGAAAAAACCCTGCTCACCACTACAATCAACCAGTCCGAAGTACACCGTATTCTTGATACTGTTCGGCCATTGGACAATGTTCACCCTGTGTTATGCTCTCAAAATACCGCTTACGTTGGTGGAGATTCCAATGAATTTTTGGACATGCTACGCGAATACTATTCGGAGTTTCAAATCGTGGAAGACCAAAAACAAGTGGTTGACGACGTGCTGAAAATAGCCATATATCATTTTGAAAGCTCCGAGGAACATATCTATCCACACGTAAAACATCTGGAAGGAGAGTTAAAGGTAAAAGTCTCCGGTGCCAATTGGGTGGATATTTCCGATTTGAATGCCCACAAAGGCTACGCACTGAAAAAAGTAATGGATGAATTTCAGATAGCTCCTAATGAAATAATGGTATTCGGGGATTACAACAACGATTTGGAGATGCTGGAGCTTTCTGATTTTAGTTTCGCCATGGCAAATGCCCACCCTAATGTGCTGAAAACAGCAAAATTCAGAACAGATAGCAATGATAATTTTGGGGTAGAGCGTATTTTAGAAAAGCTTCTCTAAACATTTGTGCCCAACGGTCTGATTTTTTTGCATATATTTATGACTATCAGTTAGTTACCCCAACCGCTGCTCCCCCATTAACTTTATAAAAATCAACCGGATGAAAAATGTACTAAAAGCATTGGCCATTGTATGCTTTATGGCCAGTTGCGAAAGCAAGACCGCCCACCCCAAAATGGACTATGATAAAGCCAAATCAGCTATCAACGAAAGTATTGCTGCTTGGGATAAAGGATGGGAAAGTAAAGATATAGGACTGTCCTTAAAACATTATGCCGATAGTACGGACTGGACCAACGCTTTTGGCGATCGGGTCCGTACCAAAGAAGAGCTTCGAGAACTACTTGAAGACATATTTAGCCTTGATTTTGTAATGTCCGGTGACAACAACTATGGAGAAAATGAAATTACTTTTTTAAATGATTCCATTGCCACGGTCAGATCTTTGAACATTCGTAAAAATCAAAACTGGCCCGATGGTTCACCTATGGACGACCGACAAATCCATCACTTAAGGGTATTTAAAAATGTAAATGGGGAATGGTTGATTGTAAACCATTTGATAGGCCAAGCATGGCAAAAAAATCCTAAGGCCGATACCTTGGCAATCGAAGATTAATCCATGGCCGTACTTAAAGTCTAAGCCATTACTTTTCAATTATTTAATCTAGGTGCAAACAGATAATTTGTATCTTAAAAGACACTTTAACTAAAACTACCCATATGGCACCTTTAAAAAAAGACGACATCAAACAAGAGGTCTTTGACCTTTACGACAAATACGCCCACAACCAAATAGACCGCCGTGAGTTTATGGAAAAACTTTCCGTGTACGCTGTTGGCGGCATCACCATGGCTTCGTTGATGAGCTTTATTATGCCGAATTATAAGGATACGCTAACCGTTTTACCAAACGACCCTGATTTGGATTCCGGATTCATCACCTATAATTCTCCAAAAGGCGGCGGTGAAATCAAAGGATTGCTATCCAAACCAAAAAATAGTAAGGGTAAAATGGGTGGTGTTGTAGTCGTACACGAAAACCGTGGTCTAAACCCTTATATTGAAGATGTGGGACGTAGGGCGGCCAAAGCAGGATTTATTTCTTTGGCTCCTGATGCCCTTACCCCCCTTGGAGGTTATCCAGGCAATGATGATGAAGGTAGAACGCTTCAGCGACAAAGAGACAGAAACGAAATGTTGGAGGACTTTATCGCCGCCTTCAATTATCTTAAAAACCATGAGGACTGCAACGGTAAAATTGGTGTGGTAGGATTTTGTTTTGGCGGATGGATCTCCAATATGATGGCTGTGAAAATTCCAGATTTGGCCGCTGCAGTTCCATTTTATGGCAGCCAACCTGCCGATGATGAAGTTGCGCAGATCAATGCACCTCTACTAATTCATTATGCTGGATTGGATGAAAGGGTAAATGCCGGCTGGGAGGATTACGAAGCCAAATTAAAAGAACTCGACAAGGATTACGAGGTACATTTTTATCCCGATGTCAACCATGGGTTCCACAACAATACTACTCCCCGCTTTGATGAAGCTTCGGCGGATTTAGCGTGGAAAAGAACGGTAGATTTCTTCAAAGAGCACCTGAGTTAGGTCTTCTGTTTCTTTTTGCGGGCAGCAGGGAACAATACATTGTTCAAAATCAATCGGTATCCCGGAGAGGTGGGGTGTAGTTCCAACTCTGTTTTAGGATCCCCTACCCTATGCTGGTAATCCTCCGGGTCGTGGCCTCCGTAAAAGGTAAAAAATCCTTTTCCCTTGATACCATGAATGTATCTGGCCTCACCATTGATTTTGTTTTCACCCAAGACCATTACCGTTGGTTTTACCTCTTTACGAGTATAGGCCGTAGTCTGTCCCATAAATCCTTTGACCAAGCTGGTATGGTTCTGTGTAAGCATAGTGGGAACAGGGTCCCATTTTGCCGAGAATTCCATTAAAGAAAAATAATCCGACTCCTTGGGAACGTTCGCCCTCTTATTGGTCATATCGATGGATGAAAATTCATATCGGATGGGGTTTCGCTCCAACGTAAAATTGGTAAATGCAAACGTATTGCTATAATCCAACTTGGATTGATAATTGGCATCCGAAGGGTCCCCATCGAACATGGGTTCACAAATATCAACCCCTTCAGCGGCTAGGGCAATATCAAAACTATCGGTTGCCGAGCACATGGCGAACATAAACCCGCCGCCGATAACGTAATTTCTTATTTTAAGGGCCACGGCCAATTTTTCGTCGGATACTTTTGAATATCCCAAGCTTTGGGCCAATGCCTCAGCATTTGCCTTGTCCTCAATATACCATGGAGCAGCTCTATAGTGACCGTAGAAACGTCCATACTGACCTGTAAAATCTTCATGGTGTAAATGCAGCCAATCATACAGCGCCAATTTATCCCCTAACACCTCAGTATCGTAAATGGTGGTATAAGGAATTTCGGCATAGGTAAGCACCATGGTCACCGCATCGTCCCATGGTTGATTTCCCTTCGGGGAATAGACAGCAATTTTTGGTGCTTTTTCAAGAATTACGGCATCTTGGTTTTGGGAAGGGCTGGCGATATCATCCAGAATTTGTGCCGCTTGCCCATCAGACAACACTTCAAAAGAAACTCCTCTAATCTGACATTCCTTGCGGATGGCATCTCCATCGGGCAACAAAAAAGAACCACCACGATAGTTGAGCAACCACTGGACCTTTTGCTGTTTCTCCAGTACCCAATAGGTAATTCCGTAAGCCTTTAAGTGATTTTTTTGACCTTCATCATCCATAGGGATTAGGATAACGGAGGCTGAAGCTTTAAAGAAAAAAAGTAAAATAAAAATGAAGGTGAGATTTCTCGCATTTGCTCGAAATGACACTTCGGAAAGAAATTTTTTAAAATGGCACGTCATTATCATCTAGGTCATCATCACTGTTCATTGCACTACCAAATGCATCGTCCGCACTGGGCAGATTTGGTGTTGCAAAGGGATTATCTTCATCCGCATTCATCTTCGATTGGAATTCGAATGGGGAATCAAAGTCATCCAAGTTATCAAATTTACCTAGAGCACCCACAAATTTTAACCTAATATTTTCTAAACCACCGTTACGGTGTTTGGCCACGATGAACTCTGCCTGACCTTGGGTAGGGGTGCGTTCCTCATCGTCCCACTCGTCAATTTTATAGTATTCGGGACGGTAGATGAACGATACGATATCCGCATCCTGCTCGATTGCTCCGGATTCCCTCAAATCTGAAAGAATGGGTCGTTTGCTACCTCCACGAGTTTCCACCGCCCTGGATAACTGCGAAAGTGCAATTACGGGAACATCCAGTTCCTTGGCCAATGCCTTAAGGTTACGTGAAATTGTGGAGATTTCCTGTTCACGGTTTCCTCCTTTTTGACTACCTCCAGCTGTCATCAACTGCAAATAATCGATAATGATCATGCGAATATTATGCTGGGATGCCAATCGTCTTGCCTTGGCACGAAGGTCGAAAATGGACAAGGATGGGGTATCATCAATGAACAAAGGTGCCTTTTCCAAGGTCTTCACCTTTACGTTCAATTGTTCCCACTCGTGTTTTTCCAGTTTACCGGTCCTTAATTTTTCTGAGGACAGGCCTGTTTCGGAAGAAATCAAACGGGTAATCAACTGTACGGATGACATCTCCAAAGAGAAAAACGCCACTGGAATTTCGGAATTCACGGCAATATTACGTGCCATGGACAGCGTTAAAGCCGTTTTACCCATACCCGGACGTGCTGCCACAATAATCAAATCACTGGGCTGCCACCCAGAGGTAAGTCTATCCAATTTATCAAACCCGGATGGAATACCACTGAGGCCTTCCTTATTCGAAATTTCTTCGATTCGCTTTTTGGCCTGTATCACCAAGTTTTGGGCTGTTTCAGCCGACCGTTTCAAGTTTCCTTGGGTTACTTCGTACAATTTGGCCTCTGCGTTGTCCAAAAGGTCGAAAACATCAGTAGCATCACTATACGCTTCCTCGATAATATCGTTGGAAATTTTAATCAAACTTCTTTGGATATACTTTTGAAGAATAATCCTGGCGTGAAACTCAATATGGGCCGAAGACGCCACTTTTTGGGTAAGTTTTATCAAATAAAAGTCACCTCCACAGGCTTCTAGCTTACCATCTTTCTTTAACTGCGAGGAAACAGTTAATAAATCGACCGGTTCGGACGATTCGAACAGTTTGAAGATGGCCTCGTAAATGTATTTATGTGAATCTTTATAGAAAACGTCTGGATGAAGAATATCGATTACCTCATCTACTCCTTTTTTATCAATCATCATAGCGCCCAACACAACCTCCTCTAAATCAACTGCTTGAGGAGGTATTTTTCCTTTCTCAAGACTGATAAGGGCAGATTTGTCCACTCTGTGTCCAACTATGGGGCTAGGTTTTTCCATGAATGCGAAAGTAGCTAATTAACCTTTAGTTAACTTTAATTTTGACAGTAACGATTTCCACAGGTACTCAACAATTTAAATGTTGATAACTTAAAATACCTGTTAATAACATAAAAAAAATCGGGGATATAACCTAACTAAAATGGTCAACCCCCAAAAAACAAGGATTATTCACTGAAAACACCCATATTGGAATACTTTTCCATTCGGGATTTCACCAATTCCTTTGGTGATAACTTATTGAGTTCTTCGAAATGGGAAGAAATTTTATTGGCTACGGTTTCGAATGTTTTCTGTCTATTGGAATGTGCCCCTCCAAGAGGCTCCTTAACGATTTCATCGACAAGACCCTGCTTTTTCATATCGGTAGCGGTCAACTTCAAAGCTTCCGCGGCTTGTTCCTTGTATTCCCAACTTCTCCAAAGAATGGATGAACAAGATTCTGGAGAGATTACGGAGTACCATGTATTTTCCAACATCAGCACTTTATCTCCAACACCAATGCCCAATGCTCCACCCGATGCACCTTCGCCAATTATGATTACTATAATAGGCACCTTTAGGCGGGTCATCTCCAAAATATTACGTGCAATTGCCTCTCCCTGTCCACGTTCTTCTGCTTCAATACCTGGGTAAGCGCCGGGAGTATCCACAAAGCACACTACAGGTATCTTAAATTTTTCGGCGGACTTCATCAAACGAAGTGCTTTACGGTATCCTTCAGGATTTGCCATACCAAAATTACGGTACTGACGGGTCTTAGTATTGTATCCTTTTTGCTGACCGATGAACATGTAGCTCTGGTCGCCTATTTTTCCAAGTCCCCCTACCATAGCCTTGTCATCCTTTACATTTCTGTCACCATGGAGCTCCAAAAAGGTATCTCCACAAATGGCATTGATGTAATCCATTGTGTAAGGCCTGCTGGGGTGCCTGGATAATTGCACCCTTTGCCAAGCGGTAAGGTTCTGATATATATCTTTTCGGGTCTGGGCCAGTTTTTTCTCGATTTGAGAACAGGTCTCGGTAACGTCAACATCACTTTCTTCCCCGATCACCATACATTTTTGAAGTTGGTCTTCAAGTTCTTTGATAGGGAGTTCAAATTCTAGATATTCCATGGGAAGTCTTTTATTTTCACGAAAAACAATGGGGACAAATATATAACATTATGACATACTCACATGAAATATACAAGTCTTTTAACTTCAACAATATACGCCATTGTGACTAAATTATCGTTTGGCTTTCATAAGCATATAAATCGCAAAAACGCCAAAAAGAAGGTTGGGAATCACAACTGCCAATAGTGGTGAAAAACCAGATTGCTCTGCCAGTGTTCCAAAAACTTTATCAAAAAAGATATATACGAAGGCCACCCCAATACCAAACGCCAGATTAAGACCCATACCTCCCCTACGTTTCACTGATGATACCGCTACGGCAATAACTGTAAGGATGAATGCTGCAATGGGCAGTGCCCACCTTTTATATTTTACCAGTACATATGCATTGATGTTGGATGCTCCCTTTCTACGCTGATCTTCAATAAAATCGTTCAGCTCAAAAAGGTTTTTGGTTTCGGCTACATACGATACAGGAGTTAAATCATCAATCTTAAAGGAGAAAACGGTATCCAGCCTACGCTTTGCATTGATGTATTCCGTTTCGTTTCTCACCTCCCTCTTCTCGTAATTAGTCAAACGGTATATACTGTCGTCAGCAATCCACCGAATATTACTCGCCGAAATCTTATAATCTAGTTTACCAATGGAATCGAAATGCTCGTAGGTAAAATTGTATCCTATTTGACGATTGGGATCAAAACTGCTCACATACAAATAGTCGCGCTCGTTCAACTGGTTGAAGATATTCTCCGTTATCCGGGTCTGTTTACCTTTTTTAAAGTATTTATATTCAAATTCGTTGAAACCAATACTGGCATGGGGCACAATGAACATCCCCATCATAAAGATCAGTATGGCCACCAGTGTTGCCCCTACAAAATAGGGACGCAAAAAACGTCCAAAAGATACACCTGAACTCAAAATCGCCACGATTTCGGTATTGCTCGCCAATTTCGAGGTAAAAAAGATGATAGATAGAAAAAGGAAAATCGGCAACAATAGGTTTCCAATCACCAAAGTAAAGTTTCCATAGAACACAATCACTTCGGCCAACGGCGCTTCATTGTCAATGATCTTACCAATTTTTTCCGCCAGGTTCGCCATAATCCCAATAGGCACGAACAGCAAAAGCATCCCCATAAAGGTGATCAAGTAGCGTTTTAAAATGTATCTATCGAGTATGGTAAGCATTACAATCTTTTATCCATTTGATTGACCATTTTGGTCTTCCATTCCAAAAAGTCTCCGGCTAAAATACGTTCTCTTGCGGTACGTACCAACCATAAATAAAAACCAAGGTTATGAATGGTGGCAATTTGCTTGCCCAAATATTCATTGGCCGCGAACAAATGTCGCAGATAGGCCTTGGAATATTCGGTATCTACAAATGTGATGCCCATTTCATCAATAGCAGAAAAATCGTTCTCCCATTTTTTGTTTTTGATGTTGATGGTACCCTGTGCGGTGAACAACATACCGTTCCGAGCATTACGAGTGGGCATAACGCAATCGAACATATCCACGCCCAAGGCTATGTTTTCCAAAATATTGATCGGGGTACCAACGCCCATGAGGTATCTTGGTTTGTCCTCAGGCAGGATATCGCATACAATCTCCGCCATTTCATACATTTCCTCCGCAGGTTCCCCTACCGAAAGTCCTCCAATTGCATTGCCCTCCGCTCCTACGGATGCTATGTATTCTGCGGATTGTTTTCTTAAATCTTTATAGGTAGACCCCTGTACAATGGGGAAAAAACTTTGTGAATACCCATATTTGAACGGAAGCTTTTCCAAATGGTTGATACATCTGTCCAGCCACCTATGCGTCATGCGCATGGAACGTTTGGCATACTGATAATCACAGGGATAGGGTGTACATTCATCAAATGCCATGATGATGTCCGCACCAATGGTACGCTGTATCTCCATCACATTTTCCGGAGTAAAAACGTGACGTGAACCATCAATATGGGACTTGAACTTGACCCCCTCTTCTTTAATCTTTCTGTTATCGGATAAAGAATATACCTGATATCCTCCACTATCCGTCAAAATAGGACGGTCCCAATTCATAAATTTATGAAGTCCGCCAGCTTCTTCAAGTATTCCGGTGCCCGGTCTTAAGAAAAGATGATAGGTGTTCCCTAAAATAATATCAGGATTTATTTCATCTTTTAATTCCCGTTGGTGAACGCCCTTAACGGAGGCCACAGTTCCCACGGGCATAAAAATAGGAGTCTGAATATTGCCATGGTCGGTAGTCAGTTCTCCTGCCCTAGCCTTTGTTTTGCTGTCCTTTTGTAGTAAGGTAAATTCCAATTGTTCGTTTTAGAACCGCAAATATAACTAACTCTATTTCGTTCATCCTTAACAAAAAAATAAAGTTTCTGAGCACAAGATGTTTATTAAATGTAAAATAGACACTTGTTTTCTACGAATAATGCAATTACATTTGATATCTAAATTATTGACACGATGCCGAACACGCAAGAATTACAGGACCTGGTAGTACAGGTTAGAAGGGACATTTTAAGAATGGTCCATAAGGTAAATTCGGGTCACCCAGGAGGTTCTTTGGGCTGTACCGAGTTTTTTGTAGCACTCTACAACGAGGTAATGGAATTAAAGGATGGTTTTGATATGGATGGAATCGGGGAAGATGTATTTTTCCTGTCCAACGGCCATATTTCTCCCGTTTTTTATAGTGTTTTAGCAAGAAGAGGTTACTTTCCGATTGAGGAATTAAACACTTTTAGGCTAATCGACTCCAGATTACAAGGACACCCCACTACACACGAAGGCCTACCCGGTGTTCGCGTAGCATCTGGCTCCTTGGGTCAGGGAATGTCGGTTGCCATCGGTGCGGCACAAGCCAAAAAGCTGAACGGCGACGATCATTTGGTTTTTAGTCTTCATGGTGATGGGGAGTTGCAGGAAGGACAGAACTGGGAGGCAATTATGTACGCTGCCGGTAACAAAGTGGACAACTTGATTTCTACCGTTGATAGAAATGGACAACAAATCGATGGTGCTACCGAAGATGTGCTGCCCATTGGCGATGTTGCCGAAAAATTCAAGGTCTTTGGATGGGATGTGTTGGAAATAGAAGATGGAAACAACCTAGAGCAAGTAGTTGCAGGGCTAAAAGAAGCCAAGAGCAGAACTGGAAAAGGGAAACCAGTATGTATTGTTATGACAACTGAAATGGGGAACGGTGTTGATTTTATGATGCACACCCACGCTTGGCACGGTAAGGCACCAAGCGATGAGCAATTGGCAAATGCGTTGGAGCAGAACCCAGAGACTTTAGGTGATTACTAATTATAGAAAAAGATACGATGACTAAATATACAGATCAAGGAAAACAGGACACCCGAAGCGGATATGGTGCCGGAATGACGGAATTGGGGAGGACCAACCCAAATGTAGTGGCCCTTTGTGCCGATTTGGTAGGTTCCCTTAAAATTGAAACTTTTATTGAGGAAAACCCAGAACGTTTCTTTCAGGTGGGAATTGCCGAGGCCAATATGATGGGAATGGCCGCCGGTCTGACCATTGGCGGGAAAATCCCTTTTGCCTCTACATTTGCAAACTTCGCCACTGGCCGTGTGTACGATCAAATCCGCCAGTCCATTGCGTATTCCGATAAAAACGTAAAAATATGTGCCTCCCACGCGGGTTTGACCTTGGGTGAGGATGGTGCTACCCACCAGATTTTGGAAGATATCGGTTTGATGAAAATGTTGCCCGGTATGACGGTGATCAACCCATGTGATTACAATCAGACCAAAGCGGCAACCATTGCCATTGCCGAGCACCATGGACCGGTATATCTTCGTTTTGGAAGACCCAAAGTGGCCAATTTTACTCCTGTTGACCAAAAATTTGAAATCGGGAAGGCCCTTATGCTCAACGAAGGTACCGACGTTAGCATTATTGCAACAGGTCATTTGGTATGGGAAGCTTTGATTGCTGCAGAAAGTTTAGAGAACCAAGGAATTTCTGCAGAAGTTATCAACATTCACACTATTAAACCATTGGATGATAAAGCCATTTTGGATTCCGTGAAGAAGACAGGTTGTGTTGTAACTGCTGAAGAGCATAATTATTTAGGTGGACTTGGAGAAAGTGTGGCACGTGTATTGGCCAGCAACCATCCTGCACCACAAGAGTTTGTGGCAACACGGGACACCTTCGGGGAAAGTGGAACTCCAGAACAGTTGATGGAGAAGTATGGTTTGAACAATAAAGCTATTGAAGAAGCCGTTTTAAAGGTGTTGAAACGTAAATAGTTTCAGGTATCCCCCTATGGGGATATTTCATCTTTTAAAACAACACTTATGAAAAAAACTTTTTTAGTAGTAGCATTTGCCCTTATTGGCTCTGCTGCCATGGCTCAGAGCGGCTCAGGATTCGGTATCAAGGCCGGTCTTTCTTACAACAAGAATGGTGACTTGGTCAATACTGTAACAGATGCTGTAGATGACCCCGAGGGTAAAGCTGGGTATCATTTTGGCTTTTGGGGTAAACTTGATTTTCCAAAAATTTATTTAAGGCCCGAATTGGTGTATTCCAAAACTAAGAGTTCCTATGATATTAATGGTGACTCACAAGATTATGATGTATCCAAATTGGATATGCCTGTTCTTTTAGGGTATAAATTGATTGGCCCCTTGCATATTTTTGCAGGTCCAGCTTTCCAATATACCCTTAAGAACGATTTGGAAGGTTTGGAAATCGAAGATGTGGAGAACGATTTTACCGTAGGCTTGAATGCAGGTATAGGTGTCAACTTGGGAAGATTGGGACTTGATGTACGATACGAAAGAGGCTTCTCTAAAAATGAGGCCGAATTCATCGACGCAAATGTTGCCAATGTGGAAGGAAGAATAGATTCAAGACCTTCGCAAGTTATTTTTGCAGCATCGCTGAAATTATAAAATCCGATTAAGTACAATAAAAAACCCGCTGCAATGCAGCGGGTTTTTATTTTTTATAAGCGATTGCTTTTAGTTGTCCGGGTCCAAATAATCTGGAACTCCGTCTCCGTCCGCATCTGGATAAGGAATGATGATATTCCCATTTTCGTCTGAAATCTCATCGCGTGTAGGTATGCCATCACCATCGTCGTCCGAATCACGAAAATTAGGGATGAAACCAGTAAAGGATGATTCTTGGTCGATGTCTGTATTATCGTCACCCAAGTAACCATTACCATTCAAATCTTCCTGGATTGAGGGAATACCATCATTATCACTATCGGTATCCTCAATAAAAGCACCTAATTCCATTTTAAAGATAAGAGGTGCATATCTTGGTATTACCGAGGAATTTGGACTATGAAAATATCCAAGACCGGAAGGCATAATGATCAAACCTATTCCGCTGTTAGCAATACTGTAGGTGCCATCAGGGTTGTCTATTACCTGATCAGATGTTCCAGCTTTCATTTGTGCAACACCATTAGAGTAACCTTGAACAGTTCCTGCAAGTTCTTGCCACAAAAATTCAGATCTTTGATCAAAAGGAGTACCATCCAACAACGTACCTTCATACTTTACAAAAGTCGAATCTGCATACGTCGGGCTTTCTCCGCCTCCTTCACGTGCTTCGATGTAGTACAGTTTATGAGCTATATTTTCTTCTCCGGCACTAAGGCCCAAAAAACTTGATGATACATTCAAGGTAATAGATTCAGCATCTTCCATCAAAGGCCTTTTGTCCGCATTCTCACCTGCTATGGTGTCAATAACTATTCTATAATCAAAGCCCTCAGGTGGTGTTTCAAATTCTTCGTAATTGTAAAAGTGGGTGTTCAAAAATTCTCTTATGGTTTCGTCATCCTCCGGTGCTACATCGCTCAATAAGCTTGGTGGTATGGCTTCAGGGCCTCCATTATCATCATTTTTACAGGATAGCAGTGTGACCGCAAAACAAATAAATACTAAAACTCCGTACTTCATCAAGTCTGTTATTTAGGCGCGCAAGATACAATTTTCCATTATTTTTGTTCCGTCCGTTAACAAAGATTTGCGAAGACCATGCGAATAGACAAGTACCTTTGGTGCACCAGATACTTTAAAACACGAAGCATTGCTTCCAATGCGGTAAAAAAGGGCCATGTTAAGGTAAACGGGAGCGCCGTGAAGCCTTCACGGGATGTTTTCCCCATGGATAAAATCGTGGTACGGAAAAATCAAATCGATTATCAGCTTACTGTTTTGGACGTTCCCGAAAGCCGTGTCGCGGCCAAATTGGTGGACATCTACCGAAAAGATACTACGCCAAAAGAGGCCTTTGAGCACAGCGAACTGCTTCAACATGCCAAAAAGCATTACCGAAAAAAAGGACTTGGTCGACCTACCAAAAAAGACCGTCGGGATTTGGACGACTTTTTGGACGAATCGGAATAAACCGTTTTCATATCTTTGAATCAACTATTGCGCAACTATGAGGAACCTTATTCTTAACCACGACCAGATACAGCACATTACCAAGAGAATCGCTTATCAGATCTATGAGACCAATGTGGACGAAGCTGAAATTGTGGTCGCTGGAATTAAAGGTGGCGGAGAAAGTTTTGCAAAAAAAATAGTTGCCGTGCTCAAGAACATTACCGATGCCAACATTGTGTTGTGCAAAATGGATATGGACAAGAAAAATCCGTTGAAAAGTGGGGTCAGTACCTCCCTGGCTGAAGATGGTTATAAAAATAAGTCAATCGTTTTGGTGGACGATGTGCTGAATTCCGGCACTACTTTGATATATGGAACCCATCATTTCCTTAAAACGCCCATAAAACAGCTTAAAACGGCTGTATTGGTCAACAGGAACCACAAAAAATATCCGATTAAGGCCGATTTCAAGGGTATTTCGTTATCCACATCATTGAACGAGCATATAAAAGTGGATTTTGAGCCCAAGAACAACGCCGTCTACCTAGAGTAGTTCCTTGATTTTATCCACTACAGTTTCCACATCTTTTCCATTACAATCCAAAATATACTTTGATTGTAAATAATAGGGCCTTCGCTCAAACAAGTGCTTTCCGATAAATTCTGGAAGTTCCGCATCGAGAATATTTTTCACCAATGGGCGATTCTCCTTTTCTTTTGAAATCCGGTTCACCAAATTGGGAATGCTCAGGTCAAGATAGATAGATGCATCGGCCTTTTCCAAAATGGTGGCCATATTGGTGCCATAGCATGGTGTACCGCCCCCAGTTGAAATTATAGTGGACTCTTCTTTTTCTAGAACTTCCTTGAGCATTTGATGCTCCAACTTTCTAAAAAAAATCTCACCATTTTCGGAAAAAATATTTTTTATGGTTTTTTTTTGATTGGCTTCAATGTAATCATCCAAATCGACGAACTCCATCTGTAAATGACTGGCCAACAATCGTCCAACGGTCGACTTACCACTCGCCATATACCCTACTAACACAATTTTCATATTGATGAATTTTATCAGATTTCAAAAAAACACAAATTTATCCATAATTCACCTTGGAAAATAGATTATTGATGTTATATTTGCACCCGCTTAGCCAAACAGCTAGGCACACAAAGGAGACCTGATAGCTCAGTTGGTAGAGCATCTCCCTTTTAAGGAGAGGGTCCTGGGTTCGAGCCCCAGTCAGGTCACTTCTATAAAACGTAAAACCCGATAAGTCAATTGATTTATCGGGTTTTTCTTTTTAAGTGTTTTAACTACGAGATTTTATTTTTCATTGGCAGACCCTGTTTCTGCTGTTACCAATGCATTTATTCGTTGGATGGTACCATCGGGATTATAGGTAAGTTCGGTCATTTTAACGCTTCGTAAATGTGTTTTTCCTCCAGACATGGAACTATCATGGAAAAACAACCACCACTTCCCCTGATACTCGACGATAGAATGGTGATTGGTCCAACCCAATACAGGACCTAAGATCACCCCTTGATAAGTAAACGGTCCGTATGGATTATCTGCGATAGCGTAAACAATATTATGGGTATCACCAGTGGAGTAAGAAAGATAATATTTGCCATTATATCGGTGGACCCAGGCAGCTTCAAAAAACCTTCGGTCGTTGTCCCCTGCAAGAATAGGCTCTCCATTTTTATCCAATATCATAACATCTTTGGGCTCCTCAGTAAAACTTATCATATCATCTCCCATCTTGGCAATCTTGGGCATAAGTGCCGGTTCGTCATCTGCAGGGTACTTGTCGGTTCCCAAATATTCCCCTTGGTCCCATTGTTGAAGCTGTCCACCCCAAATACCTCCGAAGTACATATAATAGGAGCCATCGATATCCCCAAAAACCGCAGGGTCCATGCTAAAACTTCCCTTAATTGGCTCCGGCATGGCCTCAAATGGACCTTCGGGAGCGTTGCTCTTGGCCACACCAATATGAAAAACATCCTCTTTGTCCTTAACCGGAAAGTATAAAAAGTATTCATCGCCCTTTTTAGCCGCGTCCGGAGCCCACATTTGCCTACCTGCCCAAGGGACATCGTCAATATGTAGCGCCAATCCATGGTCTGTAACCTCTCCTCCCACACTATCCATCGAAAACACATGATAATCTTCCATGTTAAAATGACTTCCCAAATCATCCTCTGGAATTCCTGATTCAAAATCGTGTGATGGATATACATATAACTTACCCTCAAAAACATGGGCAGAAGGATCTGCAGTATAAAGTTCAGATGTCAAAGTATAGACCTTATCAGGAGTTGTTCCGACGGTATCCACAATCACACCTACATCCTCCTGAGCATCTTGGGGACCTTGCTTTTGACGTTTGCAACTAAACGTAAAAAAAACAAGTGGAATTAATAGAAAACAGGTTGAAGAAATCCGCCTTGAGCAGTTTTTTTGAGTCAAAAATGTGTTTTTCATAATACAATAGATCGTTTTGATTTTTAAAAATACATATTATTCTGAATAAACAATCGTTTGCCTATTTTTTTAAAAAACATATAAAACTGTTTATCAGTTACTTATATAGTATTTATTGTGCATACAGAATAATTTCAATGTCAAATCTAAAAAAAATTAATGCAACCGATTGCGTTAAACGATATATTATGTATATTTATCACATTCCAAATAATGAGCATTCTTTTTTGTCATAATGGAATTAATTAACTGAACAAAATCAAAACTTAGTAACATGACTGAAAAACCTTTATTTGTTTATACAAATGGCAGATGGACCTCCCCTTTGCGTTTGCACTTAACAAGCTTTTTGTTATTTATTTTTTGCACTACCGCAGCTATAGCTCAGAACACCGTCACCGTATCAGGTACTGTGACCGACGCATCTGGCACACCAATTCCAGGGGCCAGTGTAATCGTGCAGAATACAACAAATGGAACATCGACAGACTTTGACGGGAACTATCAGATTGAGGCTGCGTCCAATGCGACCCTAGAATTCCGTTATCTTGGTTTCATTTCTCAAACGATTGCGGTAAATGGGCAATCTACACTTAATGTGCAATTGGCTGAGGATACCCAACAATTGGACGAGGTGGTCGTAATAGGTTATGGTACCCAAAGAAAGGAATCTGTAACTGGTTCCGTGGTCTCCATTAAGGGCGATAATTTAAATGAGGTACAATCGGCCAACTTCCAACAAGCACTTCAAGGTCGAGCCGCCGGTGTCAACATTTCCTCGACCAGTTCTAGGCCCGGTGCGGCACCACAAATACGTATTCGTGGTACACGCTCACTTTCTGCGGACAACAACCCGTTGATAGTTCTCAACGGAATCCCTTTTTCTGGAGGATTAAGTGATATCAATCCAAACGATATTGCGAGCCTTGACATATTAAAGGATGCATCCGCCACAGCGATTTATGGTTCCAGAGGTGCAAACGGTGTTATTTTGATTACCACTAAATCCGGTACAAAAGGGCAAAAGGCCACCATTACCTATAATACCTATTATGCATCAAAAGAAGTGTTTGCCAAATTCCCGATGATGAATGCAGCACAGCTTATTCAATTACGGGCAGATGTGGCGGCAAACAACGGAGGTACGCCACTATTCGGTTTGGCCGGTGATGAATACTTGGGCAACGATACCGATTGGCAGGACGAATTATACAAGACCGGTCTGCAAACCGCTCACGATGTAAGTATTCAGGGTGGTACGGAAAATGGTTCCTATAATGTGGGACTGGGATATTTTAAAGAAACATCCGTTGTACCTGGCGATTCCTTTGATAGATATTCGTTACGTGCACAGATTGACCAAAATGTAGGAAAACTGTTCCGATTTGGTTTAAACTCGGTTACCAACTTCAATAAAACAAGTAGTATTGTGGGCATATACCAAACGTTGGGAGCATCTCCCCTCTTGAGTCCGTACAATGCAGATGGTAACTACCTAGAATCTGTCCGTCTTCAAACGCAGGCAGATGATGCATGGATTCCCACCAGAGACGAAGTAAACCGTATCGGTAAAGGTAGGGTAAACGAGCAACTAGACTTCGGTACCTACAACAATATCTATGGGGAATTGCAAATACCTTGGGTAGATGGATTAAAATACCGCCTTAATGTCGGTTTGAATTTCCGTTCGGCCAGAGATGGTAATTTCACTGGTCAGGGTGTATTCAATTATAACCCCATAAACCCTTCATCTGCAAGCTACAACTCTTCAATCCAAAAGGATTACGTCATTGAAAATCAATTAATCTACGATAAGACGTTTGGCAAACACCAAGTCAATTTTGTTGGGTTGTTCTCTTCTCAGAACACCGAATTTGACAATGTGGGACTGGCTGTACGAAATGTTCCCGATGAAACATCTTTGTGGTACAATCTTGATGCTGCGCTTTCAGAGGACATTACAGACTACGGAACCGGTTATTCCGCAACTGGCCTATTATCCTATATGGCCAGGGTCCTATATCAGTTTGACAATCGGTATTTATTGACCGCTACCGTTCGTTCGGACGGTTCATCCAGATTAGCTCCCGGGCGTAAGTGGGTTACATATCCCGCAGTTTCTGTAGGATGGAATATTGCCAATGAGCCATTTATGGACAAAGTTGGCTGGGTAAATCAGTTGAAATTGCGTGCAGGATACGGTGAAACCTCCAACCAGGCCATCGCTCCTTATTCCGTTCAAGGTAGATTAGGACAGGTCAACTATAACTTTGGGGATACCTTTGCCACAGGTTACTTTGTAAATCAACTACCTAATCCGGATCTAGGATGGGAGTTTTCAGAAACCTACAACTACGGTCTGGATTTTGGATTTTTCAACAACCGTCTATCCGGTAGCGCTGAATACTACATTACCAAAACCAATGATATCTTATTGGGCCTCGGACTTCCAAGTACTGCGGGTGTGGGAAGCGTGACCAGTAATATAGGTAACACAGAGAACAAAGGTCTCGAGATTGCGCTGAACGGTATCATTTTCGACAATCCCGATGGATTCTCATGGGACGTTGGGGTTAACGTGTATACCAATAGAAACGAGATTACCTCATTGGCCTCCGGTCAGGACAGGGATGAAGGAAACCTTTGGTTTGTTGGCTCTCCCATCAATGTAATATTTGATTACGAAAGATTGGGCCTATGGAACGAATCCGACCCAGGGTTTGAATATCTGGACCAATATGAACCCGGAGGTAACGAAGGTATGATCAGGGTAAGATATACCGGAGATTTCAATCCTGACGGTTCTCCTACCCGCGTTATCGGTGCCGATGACAGAATCGTTCAAGACCCCACCCCGGATTTCCTTGGTGGTTTCAATACTCGCCTGGCCTATAAAAATTTCGATTTGAATGTGGTTGGCGCTTTCCAAAGTGGAGGTATACTCGTAAGTACATTGTACTCATCAAGCGGATATCTGAACCTACTTACCGGTAGAAGAAATAACGTTGATGTAGATTATTGGACCCCTTCCAATACCGATGCCAGGTATCCTGCTCCTGGGGGAATCCAAAGCGGTGACAACCCAAAATACGGAAGTACCTTAGGTTATTTTGATGGCTCTTATCTAAAGGTCCGCGCAATGACCTTGGGCTATAATTTTGACCAATCCACTTTAAAGGATACTTGGTTCAAAAGTCTGCGCCTGTATGCCACGGTACAAAATCCATTTGTATTGTTCTCTCCATTCCACGATGAATCCGGTCTGGACCCGGAAACCAACTCGGGTGTAAATGCTGACGGCACAAGACAAAACGTTGCCGTTAACACTAATAATATTTCCACAGGAATACCAACGGTAGGAGCCAATGCGCCCACATCAAGGAATTTTATGCTAGGATTAAACGTAACATTTTAAAAAAATGAGAAAGATGAAAAGAAAAAGTATATCAATAGCAATCTTATCCATTGCATTGTTTATAGGATCCTGTACAAAAGATATTATAGAGGAGGAACCAAGAGGTGTGTTCACCCCAGAGTTTTTCTCAACAGAGCTTGGTGTTCAGGGTGGTTTGACCTATTTGTACCAAAACTTAAGGAACGTATATGGCTTTGCCTATTTCCTAAATTTGGGAGAAACGGGAACAGATGAGTACTGCGCTGCACAAAGTGCCGATAATAATTTTTATGACCTTGACCTTGCTGGCCAAGGAAATCTAAGACCTGAAAGCGGTTTTTCCATCGGTACGCCGTGGGGCAATGCTTTCCCGGCCATCAATACTGCCAGCGGAATCATAGAAAACGCCGCAGCCGTGGGCTTGGACGAATCTTTGATCGCAGAGGCCAAGTTTTTTAGGGCGTTCAATTATTTCCTATTGGTTCAAACCTACGGAGGTGTGCCATTGGATCTAGGTTCGGGCGAATTGGCGTTCAACAGTTCCGCGGTCAGGACTTCGGTCCGTAACACCGTCCCAGAAGTATATACCAGGGCTATTTTTCCCGATTTAGAGGATGCCGTTGCCAATTTGCCAGAAAGCCCAAGGTTGACCGGGGCAGTTACCAAGAACGCGGCCCGATTGATCTTGGCCAAGGCCTATTTAACTTACGGATGGTGGCTGGAAAACCCCAATGGTATCCCAACCTATCCAGAGGCCCCAAGGACCGATCCAAATGGCAATGGTCCGGCATACTACTTTCAACAGGCCTACAATCAAGCAGTACAGGGCATCAATAACCCTGGACCATATCGCTTATTGGATTATTTCTATGATGTACATGTAGCTACCAACGACCGTCATGAGGAAATGATGTTGTATGCCGACCGTACCGAAGAAAGTCAAATTTACAACGGTGCGGACCTAGGCTTCAGCGGAACCGAAAATCCAGCGAATACAGCTGTTTGGATGGTGACATCCAACTATACGACCATAAGTGTTGATGGTGTAGCAGCGGTTCAACGTGAAGCTGCCCAGAGCTACGGTAGGCCTTGGACCCGTATGGCGCCACCTATCAGCGTGTTCACAGAAACGTTTGCAGAAAAAGATTTGGATTCCCGATACGATGGTACATTCGTCACCAGTTATCGAGGAAACTGGGATAAAGGTGGTGACACCAGTCCTACCCTAACCGCGGCCAATGGTTTGGAAATAGCTCCGGGAGATGCAGTGGTATCGTTCTTGGATGATTATGATCCGGCTGTAGACTATAGCGTAAATGGTGGTAATATAGGAGGAGGACAAATTCCTGGAAGGTCGGATTATGTTATCAATCTCAATGAAATTAACAGGAGGTTCTATCCTGGTCTATGGAAATTGGGAACCTACCGTACCGATAATGGTGGAGGCCTAGGATCCCCTAACGGAGCCATCACACGCCCCTTCCCTATTGCCAAATTCTCAGAATTCTATTTAGTGGCCGCCGAAGCAGCTGTTAAAGGGGCTACAGGAAGCTTTACTGCGAACGACCTCATTAATGTAATCCGTGCCCGTGCCGGTATGTGGCGCTTCGATAACGGTGAGCAACAAGAACGTATCGAGGACAACAGCGCCGCTATGGTCGCTGCTACACCCGCCGTAATAGATATCGACTATGTTTTGGCCGAACGTTCGCGAGAATATTTTGGCGAGGGTATGAGATGGTATGATTTGGTACGCACACAAAAATGGACAGAATACGCAAGTTCCTATGAAATTGCAGGAAATGATGCTGCCGACCATAATCCTGAAACAACGAACAGGACCATTGAACCATACCATTACTTAAGACCAATACCACAAGGACAGATAGATGATTTGAATATGTCAGAAGCCGAAAAGGCTGCATATCAAAATCCAGGATATTAAAAATCTAGTTACGTAAAATTCGTAAATAGTTTGAGTTAGTTAGTTTAAAGTTGCATTAAAAAGAGGCGGTCCAATGCGACGGCCTCTTTTAAAAATGCAGATGGCAGAGACCTCAAAATGATAACGATAACAATAGCATAGGAGTATCCATAACATAACCACTATTTAATTCATTTTTAGCGCATAAAACATAAGTTACAACTAAACAAAAACCAAGATCATGTCAAAAACTCTAAAATATTTTAGTAACCTTTTAACCGTTATGGCGATTGTTTTTGCAGCTGCCATGATATCGAGTTGCGAAGAGGATGATTTATCCGCTTCCACGGTAGATGTAACCAGCGTAGAGTCCGAGAATTTTTATCCGGGCGATCAGGTAACCATGCAAGGAAGTAATTTTGAAGCCGTCCTTTTCGTATTTTTAGGAAATAACCAGATTCCCTTTCAATTGGATGGCGATACATTGACCTTTACCCTACCCTCAAACGTGGCCATTGGTGAAGGACTTGTAACATTGGTAATGCCAGATGGTTATATTGTTACCCGAAATATAGAGGTGGTTGCAAGGCCTTTCCCTATTATCCTGGCATTATCTACAAATGCTGCTCCGGAAGGTGCAGAAGTAATTATTAAAGGAACATCCCTCAATAATCTCGAGTCAGTGACTATTGGAGAGGTCGAAGCAAAAGTGGTTTCGTCGACAGCAACAGAATTGACAATAACCGTTCCTTCCGGTCTTCAAGAAAATCTTGAAGCGCCGATTACCGTGGTAACATCTGGTGGTGAGGCAACAGCGCCAGGAAAATTTTATGTAGGTGAAAATTTACTTTTAAATGGAGGTTTTGAACTGGGTGATGGAGATGATTTTACCAATTGGTCAAAATTTAACGGTGGCGATGGACTTACGGCAACCAGTGCCGATGGTCAGGCCTATTTCGGCAGGTCCCTACGTGCCCTGGGTGCCGGCGGAGACGCATGGAGAACCCAATTGGCAAGTGATACAGCGCCTTTAGAGGTTGGAGTGGAATACACGCTAACCATGTGGATAAAAGCACAGGCAGGAACCCCTGGCGATGGTGGGAATATTAGATTTTCGACCAATCCAGATGCCCTTTACAGTGGGAACTACGACATAACCACAGAGTGGCAACAAATTGAGTGGGTATTTACAGCCAACGCTACACCTGCAAGGGCAGTTTTGGATCTTGGAGTAATTGCCGATGCCGTATACTTTATAGACAACGTCACCTTGGTCGCAACCGGCCTTTCAGGACCACAGCCTACGGAAATCTTGCTTAATGGAGGGTTTGAAGAAGGAGATGGCGATGAATTTACCAATTGGAGTAAGTTCAATGGAGCTGATTTGTTGACTGCGACAACAGCAAGCGACGAAGTCCGAAGCGGCGAAAGGGCGCTAAGGGCCGTTGGATTTGGAGGAGATGCCTGGAGGACCCAATTGGCCAGTGATGCAGTTGCAACCGAAGATGGGGTGGAATATACCGCCAGTTTATGGATCAAAGCGGCACCAGGTCCTGGCAATGGAGGTTCCATCAGAATGTCCACCACCGGTAACGGGGATGCACAATATCAAGGTGATGTGACCGTAACCACCGAATGGCAGAAAGTTGAATGGATATTTACAGCAAATAGCACTCAGACCGGCATAGTATTGGACCTTGGATTCACCCTGGATGCAGTTTATTTTATTGATGATGTAAGCCTATTGGCGCCACCACAAGAAGAGTAGGACGACGATGACACGTATACGTTTATAAATTAAAATGAAAAGGCTGTCAATGGGCGGCCTTTCATTTTATGACCCTAAGGATGATACAGTTTGGTTTTCACCAAATTGCACCATCAAAAATTTCAGATTAAAATTCACCTTACAAATGCAACCGATTGCTTTTGAGAGATTGATTTATCATACCATAATTAAACTATTGATTGCAGATAACCCATTATGAAAAAATACTTGACCTTGATTTTGGCCATATCGACACTTCTAGGCCAATCACCTCTCTTTGCACAAACAACGGGCCTTAAAGACGCTTTTAAAGATAAATTCTTGATGGGCGTTGCCGTGAATCGATATCAAATAAACCAAAGCAACAACAAAGAAACAGACCTGATCATATCCCAATTCAATGCTCTCACCGCAGAAAACGATATGAAGTGGATGAACATCCATCCTCAGGAAAACACGTTCAATTTTGAACAGGCCGACAAATTGGTGGCCCTGGCAGATGCCAATGATATGTTTGTGGTCGGGCACACCTTGGTATGGCATAGTCAATTGGCACCTTGGGTTTTTAAGACAGCAAATGGGGACACTATTGATAATTTGGAATTGACCCATCGAATAGAAAAACATATTTCAACTATCGTAGGTAAATACAAAGGCAAAATAGATGCATGGGATGTGGTCAACGAAGCCTTGGCCGAAGATGGCTCCTACCGGGAATCCACATTTTATAAAATAAGTGGTGAAACATTCATTGAAAATGCTTTTAGGTTTGCTCATGAAGCGGATCCGGAAGCTGAGTTATATTACAACGATTACAACCTCATCGATGCAGATAAAAGAGATGGGGCCATTCGCATTATCAATAACCTTAAAGCCAAGAACATTAAAATAGATGGCATCGGAGTACAGGCCCATTGGAGTTTGGAAGAACCTTCCATAGAAGATATCGAGACCGCAATAGAAATGTATGCAGAGACCGGTGTGAAGGTCATGTTTACGGAATTGGATATTTCGGTTTTGCCCAGTCCATGGAACTCGCCGACCGCTGATGTTTCCGTAAGCTTTGAGAATAATCCGGACATGGACCCCTACCCCAACGGTTTACCAGATTCGGTTGAGGACCAATTAGCTAACCGGTATGCAGAAATTTTTAAACTATTCAACAAACATTCCGACAAAATTGGAAGGGTTACCTTTTGGGGATTGCACGATGGATTGTCCTGGAAAAACAATTTCCCTATTCGCGGCAGAACGGATTACACCTTGTTGTTCGATAGAGAACTGAAACCAAAGAAAGCATTTCACGCTGTAATACAAACGGTTAATGATTAATTTTCATTCTAAAAGATTCATGAATACAAGAACCAACCTTAGATATCCGAATTTCTTTCACTTATACCCCTTGGTGGTATTATTGTTCCTCTTCTCCTGTAAAGAAGAAACGTTAGAGGCCAATACCGAAACAAACGACATAGAACAAATCCTTACCATACCCACAGAGGATGCCTTCCCACAAAATTCAATACTTACAACCGAAAAAGAAGAGAATACATTCCCAATTATTGCAAATGGGGTTGCTAGTGACCTTCTTGTTAGCGAGTCCGATTACCCCGGAGTTAAAAGAATTGCCGGAATTTTTCAGAAAGACTTGGGTAATGTTTCTGGCAATGAACCAGAATTAATTTTTGGAAATACCCATCAATCCAGTAACCTGATTATCATTGGAACCGTTGGCCAGAGCACGGTAATCGACCATTTGGCCAAAGCAGGCAAAATCGATGTGACCGTATTGGAAGGCAAGTGGGAACAATTTTCAATCACTTCTGTACAAAACCCCATTGAAGGGGTCGATAACGCCTTGGTAATAGCCGGAAGCGACAAAAGAGGGACCATTTTCGGGATGTTGGACCTTTCGGAACAGATGGGTGTCTCGCCTTGGTACTGGTGGGCCGATGTACCTGTAAAGGTCCGAAAGAATATATACGCCAAGCCCCAGATGTATACTCTTGGTGAACCAAAGGTAAAATATCGGGGAATATTCATCAATGATGAAGCTCCAGCACTATCGGGATGGTCTTCGGAAAAGTTTGGTGGTTTCAACAAACAGTTTTACGAAAAAGTCTTTGAACTCATCCTAAGGTTAAAAGGAAATTACCTATGGCCAGCGATGTGGGGAAGTTCGCTATGGGACGATGACCCCGAAACTGCGCCATTGGCCAATGAAATGGGCGTCGTCCTTGCCACTTCGCACCATGAACCCTTAATGCGTTCCCATGTGGAATGGAACCGATATGGGGAAGGCCCATGGGACTATGATAAAAACCAGGAGAAACTCCAAGAATTTTGGAGGGAAGGCATGGAACGCACAAAAGGTCAGGAAAAAGTAGTAACCTTGGCCATGCGTGGAGATGGTGATGAAGCAATGAGCGAGGGAACCAATATTGAGCTTCTAGAAAAAATCGTACAAGATCAAAGAGAGATCATCAAAGAGGTTACCGGAAAACCCATTGAAAAAACGCCACAAGTATGGGCGCTCTACAAAGAGGTGCAGGAATATTACGATAAAGGCATGCGAGTTCCCGACGATGTAACCCTGTTGCTCTGTGATGATAACTGGGGCCAAGTAAGGGTTTTGCCCGCTTTGGACAGTGAACCTCGCTCAGGTGGTTATGGAATGTACTACCATTTTGACTTTGTTGGAGGTCCCCGTAGCTACAAGTGGTTGAACACCACACAGATTGAGCGTGTATGGGAGCAAATGAACCTTACCTATTCCTACGGAGTCGATGAGATATGGCTGGTGAACGTTGGTGATATTAAGCCCATGGAATTCCCCATCAGTTTCTTTTTAGATTATGCTTGGAATCCTGAAAATTTCCCAGCGGAGAAGTTGCCCGAATATTATACTTCATGGGCCCAAAAACAATTTGGAGCCAAGCACGCCCAGGAAATCGGGGAAATCATATCACTTTATACCAAATACAATTCACGAAGGAAACCAGAGTTGATAGAACCCACCACCTACAGTCTTCAACATTTTAATGAGGCTGAAAATATGGTGGAAGATTATAAAACGCTGGTTGAGCGTGCAAAAAAAGTGAAGGAGCAATTGCCCACAGATGCGCACGCTGCATTCTATCAGTTAGTGCAATATCCTGTCGAAGCCTGTGCCAATTTGAACGAAATGTACGTCGCTGCTGGAAAGAACAGATCGTACGCATTTCAAAACAGAGCTTCAACAAACTATTACGCAGATAAAACCGAGGAGCTATTTTTCAAAGATGCAGAATTCACTGAATATTATCACAATGGCTTGGCCAATGGCAAGTGGAACCATATGATGTCCCAAACCCACATGGGCCATATCAGTTGGAACGACCCGGCATTTAACAAAATGCCCTCGGTATCGTTCATCCAACCTGGAAAGGAAGCCTATTTGGGTTATGTGGTGGAAAATGGCATCAGCAGGTCTCAATGGATGCCAAGCGGTTTGAACAGTCGTAGCTTTTCGACTTTTGACCCTATCAATGATCAAAAATACTATGTTGAAGTCTTTAATAAGGGTAAAGAGAAACTGACATACACCATCACTTCAGAAAACGATTGGATACAGTTGTCCTCAAAGGGCGGAACCATCCAATACGACGAAAAAGTCTTTGTTAGCATTGATTGGAACAAGGCACCCAAAGGAAAAGAGGTAGGAGAAATTGTGATTAAAGCGGACAATTCAGAAGGAGGAACCAAGGTTAGCGTCCCTATCCGCAATGATCTCGCAGAAAACATTAAAGGCTTTGTAGCGAACCAAGGTATCGTGAGCGTGGATGCCGTCAATCATCAGAACGCTAAAGAAACAGCAGAAGTTTCTTGGCAGACCATACCCAATCTCGGGCGCACTGGGTCAGCGATTACCACTATGCCCGCTACAGCTCCCAAACAAAACCCCAACAACGATGGCCCTTATTTGGAATATGAAATATATCTATTGGATTCCGGCACCTATAACCTGACCACATATTTTTCACCTACGCTGAATTTTCAGAAAGACGAAGGACTGATCTATGCAGTTTCCATTGATGGAGATACCCCAAAAATGATGAACTTGCATAAAGATGCCCTTGCCGCAGACTGGACCTACCCAGAATGGTGGAATGAAGCGGTCAAGGATAACATCATGACACAGTCCGTACTTGAAAAAGAACTTTCGGAAGGGGCACATACCATCAAATATTGGGCCGTGGACCCCGGTTTGGTCTTGCAAAAAATGGTATTACAAAAGGAAGGCGCCAATGCAGAAAGCTATTTGGGCCCTCCTGAAAGTACCCTGATAAAATAATTTTTGAAACAAACAGTACACTAAAACCATAATTGTGAAAAGTAGTAAAGTCTTGGTGGCCCTCATAGTATTCATTTGCTCGGTCACCATGGGAATTTCCCAAATAACACTTCCCAAGATTATCACGGACGGTATGGTCCTGCAACGTGATGCAAACATCATGATCTGGGGATGGGCATCACCTAATGAACAAGTGGTTGCCACCTTCAATGGCAAGAAAAGAAAAGCTACTGCAAATGCCCATGGTGACTGGAGCGTAGAATTTCCCAAAATGAAGGCAGGGGGGCCGTATACCATGAAGATTTCAGGGAAGAACGAAATTCTTCTGGAAGATATTCTCATCGGTGATGTTTGGCTCTGTTCCGGGCAATCCAACATGGTACATCAAATGGACATTCACGATGTTACCTACGCCGAGGATATTGCAAATGCCGACTTCCCTGAAATACGCCATTTTAAAGTCCCCCGAAAGACAGACCTAACAGGTCCAAGCAAACATCTGGATGGTGGCTCTTGGGAGGTAGCCGTATCCGAAGAAGTTCGTCCTTTCTCTGCGGTCGCATACTTCTTTGCCCGTAAATTGTACAAGAAATACGGGGTGCCTATCGGGTTGGTCAATGCCAGTGTTGGCGGTACTCCTATCGAGGCATGGATCAATGAGGAAGGGTATCAAAAATTCCCCGAAAAATTAAAAATCATCGAAGAAAACAAGGATACGGCTTTTGTGAACAGTCATTCCATGAACCGCTTTTCTGGAAATCAACAATCTCAAAAACCGGAAGACAAGGGTCTAATTGGCGAAACACCTTGGTACGATGTCAGCTTTGAGCCCAAAAACTGGCGCAGGATCAATATTCCAGGCTATTGGGAAGATCAAGGAGTCAGAGACCTCAACGGTGTGGTATGGTACCGCAAAGAAATAGACTTGCCAACATCAATGGACGCGGCGGAAGCTACTGTTTTTTTAGGTAGGATCGTAGATGCGGACGAGTTGTACATCAACGGTGAAAAAGTCGGGAACACTACCTATCAATATCCGCAAAGAAGGTATGATGTGCCTGCCAACCTTCTTAAGGCTGGGAAAAATACTTTCGTGATTCGCGTGACCAACAACAACGGTAAGGGCGGTTTTGTTCCGGATAAACCGTATTACATTTTTACCGACAGGGATACCGTAGACTTAAAAGGATACTGGAAATACAAAGTTGGGGAAGTCTATCCACCTATGGATTTTTCATCCTTTACGCATAATAATGATGCCCCAGAGGAAAGGATCATCAATCCTCAAAATGAACCCACAGCCTTATATAATGGCATGGTCGCTCCCTACACCCAGCTTCCTATTAAAGGGGTATTATGGTATCAAGGTGAGAGCAATGCCGGTAGACCAGAAGAATATTTGGATTTAATGCACGCCCTGATCAATGGATGGAGGGGTATTTACGGTGACCCAGAGCTGCCCTTTATTTACGCGCAGCTTCCCAACTTCGGAGATGTTACCTATTCACCTACGGACAGTAACTGGGCCGAACTAAGGGAAGCGCAATTACGGACATGGGACGACGCTTACACAGCCATGACAGTAAACATCGACCTTGGGGAATGGAACGACATACACCCCGACAACAAGAAAGATGTTGGGGAACGTATGGCTTTGGCAGCCCAAAAAATAGCATATGAGGAAGATATCGTCTATTCTGGGCCGCTCTACCAGTCTTCCAAGGTCGAGAACGATAAAATCATCATTTCATTTTCCCATATTGGGGGTGGATTGACCACTGATGATGGTGAGGCCCTTGATAGCTTCGAGATTGCTGGAGAAGACAAAAACTTTGTTTGGGCCAAGGCGAAAATTGATGGTGATAAAGTAATCGTTTGGAACGATGAAGTTCCAAACCCAAAATATGTACGATATGCATGGGCCGACAATCCCGACAATCCGAATTTATACAACACGGAAGGACTTCCTGCATCACCCTTCAGAACTAAATAGGTTAATGTAGCCAAGGCAAAAAAAAGGGACATCGATAATGATGTCCCTTTTCTATTTATTAAGAATGCTGGAATTTTGCATCAATCCCTAAATACAGGGTCGTTACCCGTATATTTTAAATATTCAAAGGAAGCCGAGTTTTCCGACTTCTCCCCGGATGATGTAGCGTACATACCGTACAAACAGCCAATAAATCCGCCAGCCACCTTGGTGCTCAAAAATTTGGCATCCACGTTATCCTTCACCAATTGCCAATCTTTGCCATTTACGGAATAGTGGAAGCTATACGTAGCTCCTTTGGACTCAATAGCTAGTTTAATCTTCTTGCTATCATCAACTTCAAAAGCAACGTTTGCCAGTTCCTCCATTTCTCCTTCATCAAGATTGCTCTTGTAAAGCTGGATAACCTGTTGACCTTCTTTCTGGGAAATTGCCAAAAAGTAAAAATGATTTTCGTTTTGAAAGGCCACTAAACCTGCCTTTTCATATTGAGCTTTTGCATCAAAGTGTATTTGAGTCTCTGCTCGACTATTTAAATGTTGCTGACGTTTACCAACAAAACTAGGGTTGCCATATTCCGCAATGGTCTCGGGCTTTAACTTTAGCACTAAACCTTCTTTCTTGGATATGGAAAACGCACTGCTATCAACAGTTCTAAGGAAGAGTAAGGATGGATCCAATCCTTTTTTCAGATCCAGTGTATACTCAAAATTACCAGATTGCGGCAAAGCATCTTTCTGGGGCACTTCCTTGTAATCAAAGTCATATGCATATTTTACTTCCTCTCCCCCCAAATCAAAGTGGGGCCAGTCGTTTTTCCATTCAATCGGGGCAATAAAAGTTTCACGACCTGTATTGTAATAATCGCCTTCATACGGTCTAACGGCCAAAAATATAGAGTAGGTCTTGCCATCGGGGCCTTCAACAAGTTGGGCATGTCCCGTTGAAGTAATCGGGTTGTCCCTGTCCTCTGGCAAATGCCTTTGGGTAAGGATGGGATTGTTCTTGTAGGGAACATAAGGGCCTTGGGGTGATTTGCTCCTGAAAACCACTTCGGAATGATTGACCGATGTGCCCCCTTCCGCCGCATAGAGATAGTACCAACCATTTCTTTTCCAAATGTGAGGGCCTTCTATCCATACCGGTTTTTCCGAAATGTCCACTCCCCCGTTCACCAGCTGTATTTCTTCTCCTACTGTTTTCAAGTTTTCATAATCAAACTCATACATTCTGATGGTTCTGTGCCCAGAATATAAGGGCTTCCTATCCGGGGCATCACTATTGTAAATGATATAGGCCTTATCAGTATCCTTGTCAAAATATATGGAAGGATCAATACCGCTTACTTCTGGAAGCCGAACAGGGTCGCTCCATGGCCCAGCAGGGTCCGTCGCCGTCACCACAAAATTGCCCATGTTATCGATATCCGTGCAACTGACATAAAAAATACCTTTGTGATGACTAATGGCCGGGGCAAACAATCCCCGGGTCATCCGTTCGCCCATAAAATCCATTTGAGAAGGGCGGTGGATTACATTTCCTATCTGTTTCCAGTTTTTCAAGTCCTTGCTGTGCATTACCGGAATGCCAGGAAAGTAGGAAAAGGTAGAATTGATCAAATAATAATCGGTATCCACTTTTACAATACTGGGGTCGGGGTAAAAACCGGTCAGGATCGGGTTGACCAATGTAGTGGTCTGTGATTTCGAGGCTATTGGACTCAAAAACAACAAAATTGTGAGTAACAATAAAACTATCTTCTTCATAATTTGGTTATAATGATTCCATGTTTTTATCAAGGTGCCACTCCTTCCAATCCATCGACCAATCCCCTGTGGGTGATTTTGGTGTTGAAATCATTATCATACAATAATGGCCAATCGGAACCACCATCGTACAGCCAACTATCTTGATCTCTAACACCCCATATGGTCAAACCGAATTGCTGTGCCTGTGGAACTATGGTCGTGTAATAATATCCGACTCTTTGATACTGCTCTTCTTGGGCTTGGGCCCTTTCCACGGTCAGCTCACTGAGGTCATCACTGTAATTTGCTTTTACATCCAGCTCCGAAATATGGACCAATAACCCCGTATCGGCGATATCCTGGATAGATGTCGGCAAATCCGTTGATGGCCAATCGTGGTTCAGGTGCATTTGCATACCTATCCCGTCGATTGGAATATCATCGGATATAAAGTTGGAGACCATGCTTATAATGGCGTTACGTTTGTCAACCTCTCCAGCTATATTGTAATCGTTGTAGAACAATTTCACATCGGGGTCGGCCTCTCTGGCCCATTGAAAGGCCTTTTCGTGAAAATCCGTGCCGATTCGTTGAGTGAACAAGGAAGTACGTACAGCGGAACCATCAAAATATTCATTTACCACATCCCAGGATGCTACCACAGGGGTTCCGTCACCATCGGTCACTTCAGCAAAGTGTGCTACGGTTGCCTTGACATATGCCTCTACCTGAGCTTCAAATTCTTCATCTGTACCTTCAAAAGTGTTCAACCAATTGGGAATGGACGAATGCCAAATCAATGCATGGCCGTGCACTCTAAACCCATTTTCCAAAGCATAAGCAACAATGGCATCTCCATCGCTAAAATCGTAAGTATCGGGACCTGTGAACATATTGGCCATCTTCATGTCGTTTTCGGCAGTGATGCTGTTGTATTCTTGGTTCAAGATATCCTTAAAAGTGGTGTTACTGGCAGATGTTGATGCCAATTTACTTGCGGACACTATATTTCCGAGAGGAAAATCTGCAACATCTTTCAAGTTTTCGGTTGCGCTATATAAAAAAGGGTCGCTGTTATCTACCGGTGGCGTTTCGGAATCGGGGTCGGGAGTTTCAGTTGGTCCTCCGACTTGAGGTCCCCCATCGTCCCCAGAACTACAACCTATACACATTGCCAATAGCAAAACGGATATAATTTTCAATATTTTCATTTCAGACGTTGTTTAATTAATATGTGCTTTAAAAGTGGAGTCAATGAAGTACAATGACCTCACTGTTTCGTTTATTTCAGTTTATGTACAATTCCAAGTTCCAACCCTCTCAATTCTGCCAATCCCTTTAACCTTCCAATTAATGAATATCCCGGGTACTTTTCTTTAGCTTCAAAAGAGTGAAGGAACCCATGGTCAGGGCGCATCGGAAGAGGAGAGTTGTTCTTGTTCATGAGCAACAAGAGTTTTTCAATAATTTCTTCCATGGGATTATCCCCGTTCAAATGCTCCGACTCTCTGAACCGTTTCCCATCCTCCCGTTTTACATTCCGTAAATGCAAAAAATGAATACGATCTCCGTACTGATCTATGATTCGCAACAAATCGTTGTTCGGTTGGGCACCTAAGGAACCTGTGCAATAGCAAAGTCCGTTGGCATCAAGTGGAACGGCAGATAAAATATCGTCAAGATCCTTTTCGGTGGAAACCACCCGAGGAAGTCCTAACACGGAAAAAGGTGGGTCATCTGGATGAATGGCCAATTTTATTCCGAGTTCTTCGGCCACAGGTGCTACTTCGGAAAGAAAATGAACCAGATTCTTGCGCAAGGCATCATCATCGATACCCTGATAAGCATTCAAAAGATCTAAAATCTTTTCGGGCGTGAAGCTTTCATCACTGCCCGGTAATCCCAACAGCACATTTTTAAAGAGTTTTTCCTTTTGCGATTCGTCCAATGAGTTTCCATAGGTTTTTGCTTCAATCAATTGGTCTTTGGTGTAATCGTCCTCCGCGCCCGCTCTTTTTAGTAAATACACATCAAAAAATATAAAGGCCACCTCATCGAACAACAATGCTTTTGTCCCATCAGGGTTGACATGGGCATGATCTGTTCGCACCCAGTCCAAAATGGGCATAAAATTGTATGCGACCACTTTGATGCCACACTCGGCCAAGTTTTTCAAACTCTTTTTATAGTTTTGGATATATTGCTCGAAGTTACCACCACGTCTCTTGATATCTTCGTGCACCGGTAAACTTTCTACCACCATCCATTCCATACCTTCTTTACGAATGACTTGCTGGCGTTCTTCAATATCCTTTACCAGCCATACTTCCCCTACTGGAATCTGGTGCAGAGCGGTAACAATTCCCTCTACCCCACACTCTCTGATATCCCGAAGGGAAACACCATCATGCGGGCCGTACCATCGCATGGTTTGTTGCATCGTAATCATACCTTGTTTCCTTTTATTAAAAACCTATACTATTTCCTCCATCAACGGGAAGTACCGTTCCTGTAACAAATTTGGCCTCCTTGGAACACATAAAGAACACGGCATCTGCAATATCTTCTGGAAGTCCCATTTTGCCCATTGGCGTTCTTGAAAAGACCCTTTCTTTTCGTGGTGGGTCGGAGTCCAGTGCCTTAGCGGTCATTTTGGTCTTGATAAAGCCCGGAGCGATGCAATTTGTCCTAATGTTATATTGGGCCAGGTCAACGGCCATTGCCCGTGTCATACCTTCTATAGCGGTTTTACTGGCGGAATACGCCACTACCTTGGGCATACCGTACTGTGCGGCCATGGAACTGATGTTCACAATGCTTCCGCCTCCTGTTTCCTTCATCTTTTTCACCACCTCTCTACTGATGGCAAAAACACTGAACAAATTGGTGTGGAGTATGTTTTCAAATTCGGCATCCGTGACTTCGATAAACTCTTTCTTCATATTAATGCCCGCATTGTTGACTAGAATATCAATCTGCCCTTCCTTATCGAAAATATCTTGGATCATTCCGGGTATTTCATCCAAATTCGTCAGGTCGAAAATCAATGGCATGGCATTGTTCCCTATCTCGGAGCAGGCATTTACCGTGCGCTCTTTGGTCCGCCCAATAACATAGGTTTTAATACCGTTATCGCAGAATTTCTTTGCTGTTGCATATCCCAATCCAGAGTTGCCCCCGGTTACTATGGCTACTTTTTTATCCATTAATTATGTGTGTTGGTAAATTTTAATCCCACTGCGGCCGAATACCGGGTGCATATGGAAATTTCAAAGATTTATAATATTCCAATGTATTTTCCGGGGATTCCATTTCCTTTGGAAAATCCATTTTTGGGAATGTCTGAAAATAGAGCATACATGCATCTCGCCACCATTTGGCCTCTTTGAGCTGTATACCCAATAACATCCTCACTTGATTGTGTCTATATTCATCCACGTAGGGTTTCATGTTTTCCCACGTATTGATCATTTGCTTGACTTGGTCCACCCCTTGCTGGTATTTGATTCCCAAACCGTCCCAGAGCGTTCTTCCGCTCTTCAGCTGATAATCCCATGGCAAATGATGAAACCATAGGAGGTATTCCTCCGGACAGGTTTCAAGGTTGCCAAATTTTTCCTCGAATGCTGGTGCGTATTGGGACAATGCATTACTACCCGTTTTGGTCCTGTCAAAACCAATTCCATCTTCATCCGCTTTATGATAATATACCGGGTTCCACTCCGGGCGGGACAGATTACCGACCCAAGGTCCGGGGCCGTAATGATGGCTGGTATCAAATATATGATGTAATCCCAGTGGATTCATATAGTTGACAACGGCTTCCCTAGATTCCAGCATCATTTTTTTTACGGATTTTATAAACTCTTCGTCATTACTGAAAGTAGTTCTCAACCATTCATCGGCTATTGCTTCCGAGTTCATGGAGGGATCCCATGCCAACCTTCCGAAGCCGTACCAATCTGCCTGACCGAACGGGTGTCCCGTCCAATTGGTATCTGTTCCAATATTGGACACGCCCGCCATTCCGGTTAACTTTTTAGTATTGAGGGAGCCATCGACCACCTTGGCCACCGTGGACCCTTTTCCTTTTTGATAGGTATCGCTCTGAAGTACCTCTTCAAATAACTTGGGGAGATAAACCAAATGCGTGGCAAAGCCCAAATATTCCTTGGTGATTTGAAACTCCATCATAAGTGGAGTATTCGGCATGGCTCCGAACATAGGATGAAACGGTTCCCGTGGTTGAAAGTCGATAGGGCCATTTTTCACTTGGATAAGCACATTGTCACGATACTTCCCATCATCTGGAACAAATTCGCTGTACGCTTGTTTGGCCCTATCCTCCGCATCGTGCTCAGAATATACGAAGGCACGCCAGATTACATTTCCTTTGTATGGTGTCAAAGCGTCGGCCAACATGTTGGCGCCATCCAAATGGGTTCGTCCATAGTTTTGCGGTCCGGGCTGCCCTTCAGAGTTTGCTTTCACCAAAAAACCTCCAAAATCAGGAATGCTTTTATAAATTTCTGCAGCCTTGTTCTTCCACCATTGAATTACTTCTTGGTCCAAAGGATCCGCTGTTTCCAAACCTCCTATTTCCATGGGTGCTGAAAAACGGGCCGTGAGATATACTTTTAGGCCATATGGGCGAAAAACTTCTGCCAAGGCCTGCACTTTTTCCAAATATTGAGGGGTTAAAATAAGTGCATTCGCGTTCACATTGGTCAATGCTGTGGCATTGATTCCAATTGATGCATTGGCACGGGCATAATCGATATAACGCTGGTCGATATAATCGGGAAGTGTCTGCCAATTCCAAATGGAGAACCCAGAATAGCCTCTTTCTATCGTTCTGTCCAAATTGTCCCAATGGTTCAACATACGGATATCGACTTTTGGGGATTCTTCCAAATTTAAACCTTCCAGTGTTTGATGCATTTTTAGAATGCGTAAAAGGTGAAAAGTTCCATATAACAATCCGATATCTTCCTTGCCTGTAATAACCAAATAGCCCCTCCCACTTTTTTTGATATGCTTTATGATGTAACCTTCACTATTAAGGTGATCAATATTGATGTCCTCTTTAAAGTCCTTCGGCAAACTACCATATTTGGAAACAACCAATTGATTCCCTGAAGATGGAAGGGAATCGAACCGAATTTCCCTATCCAATAGGCCTCCCAAACCCATTTCCAACTCCATCATTATGGCTTCCATTGTCGCACCACCTTCCTCCATAAAGACACTTTGAAGCTGATTTCGATAAGTTTTTAAGACAGTATCATCTGATATTTTATCGTAATTCAACCATAGCTCATATCCGTTGGACATAGCGAACGACATACTGCCCAGCAGTACAAAAAAGCTTAGGGAAAATGTTTTTTTAAGTCTAAAGAGATGTTTCATCATTTGGAAATTCACAAAAAAAATCGATTAATTGGTTAATCAATCAATTGCGCCCAGTAAAATAAGTAAAAAATTCATAGATTAACAAAATGTTTAACGCAATCGATTGCAAAAATGAAAATTTTTACGAAATTTGAAATCTATTTAAAGAAAAAGTAATCTAAACCAATAAACGATGAAGTCTTCTAAGGTTCACTTATTTTGTTCCCTGGCTTTCTCTATTTTTTCATTGTGCAAGGAGAAAATAAAAGAAATCATGGAACGGGACCTTGAGGGCTATCCAAAAAATATTAATCTAAATACCTCGAAAAATAGTACCTTCACTTTTGAACCCAACGTTTGGCTAATTGTATTCAATATGGGTAAACAGGTTTTTTCACCTGTAAAGCTCGAAGTATATTTTGATGACAGTTCCCCACTAATTGAGGCATGTCAGCCCAGCCAAAACTGTCATCTTAAATTAAACCTTTACTTAGAAACCAACACATGAAGAAATTTATACACGATGACTTTTTGCTGGAAACTGATTACGCCAAGGAGCTATATCATAATTATGCAAAAAATCAGCCTATAATAGACTTTCACTGTCACCTCCCGGTCAACGAAATTGCAGAAAATAAAAACTTTGTCAACATGACGCAGGTATGGATTGAGGGCGATCATTATAAGTGGAGGGCCATGCGAGCCTTGGGCATAGAGGAAAGGTACATTACGGGCAACGCTACAGATGAGGAGAAGTTCCTCAAATGGGCTGAAACCGTTCCATATGCATTAAGAAATCCATTATATCATTGGACCCATATGGAGCTGAGCCGGTATTTTGGGGTCGATAAAATACTGTCTCCCAAGACTGCAGCCGAAATCTATTCAATCTGTAATGAAAAATTGGAAAGTCCCGATTTTTCTCCACAGAACCTACTTTATGGGATGAAGGCGGAAGTCGTCTGCACAACGGATGATCCCTTGGATAATCTTTGTGACCATAACCAACTGAGAGAATCGGATTATCCCGTTAAGATTCTACCGACCTTCAGGCCTGATGGATTAATCGATATTGAGAAACATGGTTTTACAGATTACCTATCACGCCTATCCGAAATCACGGACATTGCCATCTCTGATTTTGTATCCCTAAAGGAAGCCATTGGTATCAGGATTGACTTTTTCCATGCCCATGGATGCAGACTTTCCGACCACGGGCTTATCCATGCTTATGGTGAAGCTTTTACCCCAGATCAAATTGATGGGATATTGAAGCTTCGTTTGGAGGGCAAATCGATTACCGGAAAAGAAGTGGCTCAATACAAATCGGCGATCATGCATGCGCTGGGCGAGTTGTACGCTAAGAAAAATTGGGTAATGCAATTGCATTTAGGCCCCATACGTGATACCAACCAGGCCGTTCTTTCCAAAATCGGGATCAATGCCGGAGTAGACAGTATCGGTGACTATCAACAAGCGGAGCATTTGGCCAAATTCTTAAATCATCTGAACAAAAATGATAGCTTGCCCAAGACCATCCTGTATAATTCCAATCCTTCGGACAATGAGGTTTTTGCAACCATGGCCGGTAATTTTACAGGAGAAGGGGTAAAAAGCAAGGTGCAATTCGGGGCCGCTTGGTGGTTTTTGGATCAAAAAGATGGCATCGAAGACCAACTGAACATTCTTTCCAACATGGGATTACTCAGTTGTTCAGTGGGTATGCTCACGGATAGCAGAAGCTTTCTATCCTTTCCCCGTCACGAATATTACAGGAGGGTATTGTGCAACATGCTGGGCAACGATCTTAAAGCTGGATTGCTACCGAATGATATGGAATGGATAGGACAAATAGTAAAAGACATAACATATAATAACGCCAAGTCATATTTTCAATTCCCGAGCGTAATGAAAAATGAAAGCGTAAAAACATAAAGGGACTCACAACCCCTGAACTAAACAAACATATTGCACATGAAAAAATACAACCGTCTCGATGTTTTTAAAACTATGGGGGAAACTGGGTTTGTTCCCTTATTCTACAATTCCGACCCCAAAATGGTACAGCAAGTAGTAAAAGCTTGCTATGATGGGGGCGCTAGACTTTTTGAATTTACCCACAGAGGGGAAAACGCCGAAAAGGTATTTTCCGAACTGGTCACTTTTTGTAATGAAGAGTGTCCGAATATGATTTTAGGCGTGGGTTCCATCACAGATGCCGCTACTGCATCCAACTTCATTAATATGGGCGCTTCATTTGTGGTTACTCCAGTGTTCCGCGAGGACATTGCCATCATCTGTAACCGTAAAAAGATTTTTTGGTCCCCCGGATGCGGCACCCTTACCGAAATTACAAGGGCCGAAGAACTCGGTTGTGAAGTGGTAAAATTATTCCCTGCGGAAGTATATGGCCCGCAATTCATCAAGGCTGTTAAGGGACCTCAACCATGGACCAACATAATGCCAACAGGTGGGGTTGACACTACCCGGGAAAATCTGACCGCTTGGTTTGAAGCTGGCGCCATCTGTGTGGGAATGGGCTCCAAACTCATAGACAAACAGGCTCTGGTAGAGGGCAACTTTGATTTGATTAAGCAAAAGGTAAAAGATGTTATAAAGATTATCCAAGAGATAAAATCGGTATGAAAACCTGGTTTTTTCTATTTTTTGCCATTTTTCTTTTGAGTTGTCAGGCTGATGAAGAAAATGTAAATTCCATAAAACTGGCACATAGTCTTGGGGTAAACCATCCTGTGCACGAAGCCATGGTCCACATGGCGGATTTGGTCGCAAAAAAATCGGAGGGCAAACTCAAAATTGAAATTTATCCCAGTAGCCAATTAGGTTCCGAGAAACAATCTTTGGAACTACTCCAAATAGGCAGTTTGGGAATGACGAAGGTATCCGCTGCGGTAATGGAAAATTTTTCGCCCGACCTTAAGGTCTTGGGGTACCCCTACATATTTAAAGATGATGCGCATCGCTTCAACATATATGATGGTGAAATTGGCAAAGAACTTCTTTCCGGTTCAGAGCAGTTTTGGTTAAAGGGATTGACCTACTTTGATGCCGGAAATCGTTCATTCTATACAAAGGATACCCCAATTGATAGCCCAAAAGACTTGGAGGGTCTTAAATTACGGGTCATGCAGAGTCCCACGGCCATAGAAATGGTAAAGAATTTCGGTGGGTCCCCTACTCCCATTTCTTGGGCGGAACTATACACTTCACTTCAACAAGGCGTCGTGGATGGTGCAGAAAACAACCTTCCCAGTTTTTATACCTCGAAACATTATGAGGTCTGTAAGTATTTTTCCAAAAACGAACATACCTCAATCCCTGATATTTTAGTCATTGGCACATTGACGTGGAACAAGCTGAGCGAACAAGAAAAAGATTGGTTAATGGAAGCTGTGGAAGAAGCTACTCTTTTACAGCGAAAATTATGGCAAGATGCCGAACGTGAAGCATTAAGGGAAATTGAAAAAGCGGGAGTTCAAGTTTCATACCCGGACAAGTCTCTTTTTGAGGAAAAAGCTAAACCGATGCTCCAATCCCTAAAAGAAAAAAATGGGCATTTATATGAACTGATACAGGAAATAAAAAACGCTGAATAATGAAAAACCATGTCGATACTTTTTTGGAATGGGTCATGGCTTTTTTGTTGGGTGCTATGGTTTTGGATGTGTTTTGGGGCGTAATCACACGATATCTATTGGAAAGCCAGAGTTCATGGACAGATGAACTTGCCCGTTTTTTACTGGTATGGCTCAGCATTTTGGGGGCCGCTTACGCTTCGGGCAAAAAGCTGCACATCGCCATCGACCTGCTGCCCAAACACCTTAACCAAAGGCAACAATATTACCTGGACCTTGTTATACACCTACTTGTATTGTTATTTGCAGTAGCTGTTTTTTTGATTGGGGGTATTAGGTACGTTTATATTTCCTTTGCACTGGGACAGACCTCGCCTGCGCTTCAATTGCCCATTGGATTTGTTTATATGGTGCTGCCCATATCCGGTGCTTTTATCCTCTATTTTAAATTATCGGAGCTTTTCATCATCCTAAAAAAATTAAAGAATGGAAATTAGCATACTTATCCTGAGTTTTCTCATTTTGATTTCTATTCGCGTTCCGGTGGCATGGGCCCTTGGGATATCATCCTTACTTACCTTATTGGTGAGTGTAGATACTTTTCCAGCAGTAACCACCATTGCACAGAGACTCGTAACCGGATTGGACAGTTTTTCCATCTTGGCGATACCCTTCTTTATTCTGGCCGGCCATATTATGAACAAGGGGGGCATTGCCGAACGCCTGATTGCTTTCGCCAAAAGTTTAGTGGGTGCGTTGCCCGGCGGATTGGCCCATGTGAACATTGTTGCGGCCATGTTGTTCGGAGCCATCGCAGGCTCTGCCGGAGCGGCAGCGGCAGCCATTGGCGGTTTTATGTCGGAAAAAATGGAAGAATCAGGATACGATAAAGGATTTGGAGTGGCGGTCAATGTTACCTCTGCCACAACTGGACTGATAATTCCACCCAGCAATATTTTTATCATTTATTCCGTAGCCAGTGGTGGGGTGAGTATTGGTGCCCTATTTTTAGCAGGATATCTTCCCGGTATTATCACAGGAATTTTCTTAATGATAGTTGCTTATATCTGGGCCAGAAAAAAAGGATATCCCACCGCGGACCGAAGTTCATTTAAAATGATATTTACTACTTTTTTAAATGCATTGCCCAGTCTTTTCCTATTGATAGTGGTCATCGGTGGTATTGTGGCGGGAATATTCACTGCAACGGAAGCATCTTCCGTAGCAGTCATTTATTGTTTGGTACTGGCCATGATCTACAAGGAAATTTCTATTAAGGATATTCGTCCTATTTTGGTGGAGTCCTCCTCTACCATTGCCATAGTCATGTTACTGATTGCGGTTTCCATTGCGATGTCGTGGGTTCTTTCGTATGAAAATATCCCACAAGCGGTCACCCAAGCACTGTTGAGTTTGAGCGACAACAAGATTATGGTCATCATCTTGATCAATATAATTCTTCTTATCGTAGGAATTTTTATGGACATGACCCCTGCTGTATTAATATTTACTCCCATATTTTTGCCCGTGGTGATGGAACTTGGGATAGACCCTGTCCATTTTGGAATTATAATGGTGCTAAATCTATGTATTGGTCTGTGCACACCACCGGTCGGTGCAGTATTGTTCATAGGGGTCGGGGTGGCCAAAACAACGATTCAAAAAGTAGTACGTCCACTGATGCCCTTGTTTTTAGCAATGATTCTGGCTTTGGTTTTGGTGAGTATATTTCCAGAGATTAGCCTTTGGCTTCCTAGATTATTCGGACTCTAAAACTTTGGCCTTCTTTAAGGAGGAATCCCTGGCAATTATTTCTGTTCCGAGAACGGTGACTTCAGAAACACCTGTATCATAAGTATTTATGGAATGATCTAATATTCTTTTGGCCGAAATCGCACCCATTTTGCTTGCGGGGTGGGATACGGTAGACAGGGATGGCTGCACAATGGATGCAATGGGGTCATCGTTAAATCCGATTACCGCCAATTGTTCCGGCACATTAACCCCCATTTTCTTGGCACACATAATGGCACTCACCGCAGCGGTATCGTTGGCAGAAAAAATGCCGTCTGGTGGATTGCTCATTTTTAAAAGTTTTTTGGTCGCCTTGTTGCCTTCCTCAAAACTTAAGGTCTTAAAGTGGACTATCAAATTATCCTCAATGGGCAGACCGTGTTCACGAAGCGCATCCAAATACCCCTTTTTACGTTCCCGATATACATTTCTATGCTGTGCCCCTGCAAAATGCGCAATTCGTTTACAACCTTGTTCTATCAAATGCTTGGTTGCGGAATAACCCGCGGTGTAGTTATCGATGACGACTTTGTAGGAATTGAAATTATCCGGCACCCTGTCCACAAAGACAATGGGTATGCCCTTGTCCACAAATTTTTGAAAATGGTCCATCTCCACGGTTTCCATGGAAAGTGAAACGATCAACCCAGTAATTCTGCTATCGTAAAGTGTGTTGCAATTACTTATTTCGTTCTCATACTTATCGTTGGATTGACTGATAAGCACATTGTGACCGGCTTTTCGTGCAGTCTCTTCTATTCCACTGATCAAAGAAGCCATAAAGGGGCGGTTGATCCTGGAAATGAGTACTCCTATGGTATTGCTTTTATTGTTTCTAAGTCCCGCAGCCAAGTTATTGGGACGATAACCCATCTCTTCAGCAGCCTCTTTGATTAACTTAATGGTTTTTTTACTGATACTTTTATGATTGTTCAAGGCTCTCGAAATCGTCGAGGGTGAATAGTTCAATTCTTTGGCAAGATCGTAGATGGTAACCTCCTTTTTGATCTTCATTGTTCAGATTTCGGTTAGGTTATTCAAGTCGAGGAATTGTAACAGACCTGAGTTTTTATGTTGCTAAATTAACTTTTAGTTTCAGTTTAGTATAATTATTTGAAATCGATTTTTGGATTTGGCGCTATTTAGGCTCATTCCGATCAAGAGCAAATACCTTATCTTCCTAGAAATGTTTACTTCAACAAAAGAAATTTAAAATTTAATTTACGCAATCGATTCCGTTAACTATATTTGAAAAAAGATATGAAAAAAATATGTACTTTTTAATTAAAGGGGTAATCCGCGTTCATGTTAAGCATTAAAATATACGTCAAATCAATATATAAAACACTTCGTTAACTAATCAAACTTAATTATGGAATCAGTTTTGGAAAGGCCGGATTGGATTGTTCTGGGCATTTACTTTTTGGCCTTGATCGGCGTTGCCGTTTGGGTGGTATCCCAAAAGAACAAAAATACCGAAGACTATTTTTTGGCCGGTAGAAATGTAGGGTGGTTTGTGATAGGTGCCTCCATATTTGCCTCGAACATTGGTTCGGAGCATGTTGTGGGACTGGCAGGGACCGGATTTGAAACAGGAACCCCAATGGCGCATTATGAGCTGCATGCTTGGATTGTACTATTGTTGGGCTGGTTGTTCCTGCCTTTTTACATCCGAAGTGGTGCATTTACCATGCCTGAGTTTTTGGAAAAACGTTTCGATAGTCGTTCCCGCTGGTTCTTGTCCATTTTTTCTTTGGTCGCCTATGTGCTTACCAAAGTATCGGTAACCATTTACGCCGGTGGTATTGTTGTTTCCGAGCTTTTGGGAATCCCATTTTGGTATGGAGCTATCGGTGTAGTCATATTTACAGGAATCTATACTGTTGTCGGCGGTATGAAAGCTGTTATTTACACCGAGACATTACAGACTGTTATCCTGATTTTAGGCTCGTTGGTGATTACCTACCTTGGACTGAAAGAAGTAGGTGGTTGGGGACAACTGCACGAAACAGTAACCTCTGTAAGCCCAGACCATTTTAATATGTGGAGACCCATGAGCGACCCTGATTTTCCGTGGACCGGATTGCTGTTCGGTGGAACCATTGTTGGAATTTGGTATTGGTGTACCGATCAATATATTGTCCAGCGTACCTTGGCGGCCAATAATATTAAGATTGGTAGACGAGGAGCCATTTTTGGAGCCTATCTAAAATTGATGCCTATTTTGATTTTCTTGATTCCTGGTATCATTGCCTTTGCACTCACCATTCAAAATCCTGAGGTTTTTAGTGTAGATAGAGCTGATAGGGCTTTCCCTATGTTGGTAAAAACTTTACTGCCTGTTGGATTAAAAGGTTTGGTCGCAGGTGGTCTTATGGCCGCATTGATGAGCTCTTTGGCATCTGTGTTCAATTCATGCTCCACCATCTTCACCATTGATATCTACAAAAAATTGCGCCCAGAAAAATCTGAACGGGAATTATTGACCATTGGTAAGATTGCCACTGGTATTATTGTTGTCTTGGGTATCATCTGGATCCCGATTATGGACAAAATAGGCGGTGGTGTTATGTACCAATACCTACAGAACGTGCAATCATATATCGCACCGCCCGTAACCACGGTATTTTTATTGGGAATCATCTGGAAAAGGGTAAACTCCAAAGCGGCCATTACCACCTTATTGGCGGGACTGGTTTTATTGATCCTGCGTTTGGGGTCAGAGATTTATTACCAACCTGAGATTGCAGCAGGAACAGAGGTATCTGGATTTCTGTTTGCGTTTGCTACGGTAAACTTTGCCCATATGGCCATCTTTATGTTTCTTTTTTCCGTAGCGTTGTGCATTGCCGTTACTTTGGCAACCGCTCCACCAAACTATGCGACCATAAAAGGACTGTCCTTTGGAACACTGTCTCCCGAGGATCGTATAAATTCAAAAGGTAGTTATAGCACTATCGATATTGTACTTTCGGTGCTCTTGGTGGTAATAGTAATAGGTATCCTTTCTTACTTTACTGGATAATAATAGAAAAATTTATATGTTGAAAAGCCCCGTAATTACGGGGCTTTTCTTTTTCATGGCTGTTCGGTTGATTTACACAATCGATTGTATAAATAGGTAAATAAAAAACTATCTTGCCACCCTTCCTGATGCATCGCCTTCCATCAGCTTTTCCACCTCGGCGATTGTAGCTAGATTCGCATCACCGTAAATGGTATGCTTCAAACAGGATGCTGCAACTGCAAACTCCAAAGCCTTCTGGTCATCATTATAAGTATTCAACCCATATATCAAACCGCCCATAAAACTATCGCCTCCTCCTACTCTATCCACAATATGTGTAATTTGATAGGTTGTCGACTTGTACATTCTTTTCCCATCGTACATTACCCCCGCCCATGTATTGTGCGACGCGCTAATGGAACCTCTTAAAGTTGTAATTACTTTTTTGGCTCTTGGGAATTTTTCCATCATTTGTTCGCAAACTGATAAAAATGCTTCAGCTGTTACATCCTTACCATCTTTATGGACGTCCAATCCTTTAGGATGGATACCAAAATGTTTATGGGCATCTTCTTCATTTCCCAAGATTACATCACAATAGGAGACCAAAGGCGTCATAATGGTTTCTGGTTCCGCTCCATACTTCCATAATTTGGCTCGATAGTTCAAATCCGTTGAAATGGTGAGTCCCATATCACTGGCAACTTTAACAGCTTCCAAACAAGCATCGGCCGCACCTTGTGAAATGGCAGGGGTTATACCCGTCCAATGGAACCAATGGGCATCTTTGAAAACTTCTTTCCAATCTATCATTCCGGGTTGAATTTCTGCCATGGCAGAATGGGCTCTATCATAAACTACTTTGCTACCTCGACTGACGGCCCCCGTTTCCAGAAAATAAATTCCAAGTCTATCGCCTCCATAAGCAATATGATTGGTACCTACGTTCCGCTTTCTCATTTCCATAAGAGCACATTCGCCAATATCATTTTTGGGCAAACGCGTAACAAATTCCACGGGAAGGCCATAATTGGCCAAGGATACAGCTACGTTGGACTCCCCTCCCCCATAAATGACATTAAATTCTGATGCCTGAGAAAACCTTAGGTTTTCTTTGGGGGCCAAACGGAGCATGATTTCTCCAAATGTTACTATTTTTTTCATTTTATTTGTTTTGTTAAACATAGTTTAGTACACCTAGCAAACTACTATATTCCAAGCAAATTCCATTGCTATTCAATGAAGAATTTTTAACAAATTGGGGGTTTGTTTTGATATGTAGAAAAGAGGTGTGCCGTATCAGCATATGTATAAAAATCTTAGATCATCTGTCGGAAGAATAAATGGTATATGTTGGTTATCTTTAGCTTTTAATCACTATTATTCCTTTGGAAAAATACATTGACCATACCAATTTAAAGCCTACGGCCACCACTACCGATATTGAAGCATTGTGCAAAGAGGCCATTGAGTATAATTTTTATGCCGTTTGCGTTAACGGCTGCCATGTATCCTCCGCAAAAAAAGTATTGAGGGGAACACATATAAAAATTGCTGCCGTAGTGGGTTTTCCATTAGGAGCCATGTCTTTCAAGGCAAAGGTCCAAGAAGCAGTCGACTGTATTGAAAACGGTGCGGATGAAATTGATATGGTCATTAATATAGGATGGTTAAAATCGAAAGATTATGATGCCGTTCGAGAGGAGATTGAAGCTATTAAAAAAGCCATTGGCGACCATGTACTAAAAGTAATCATTGAAACCTGTTTCCTATCAAATGAAGAGAAAGAAATAGCGTGCCGTTTAGCTGTTGAAGCAAAGGCGGATTATGTAAAAACCTCTACCGGTTTTGGTACGGGCGGAGCCACGCTGCAAGATGTGGCCCTCATGAAAAGAGTTGTTGGCGATAACGCAAAAATAAAAGCTTCAGGTGGAATTAAGACCCGTGAAGAAGCCTTAAAATATATTGAACTCGGTGTATCCCGAATAGGAACCTCATCTGGACCATCATTAATTCAATAAAAACAAGTAATGAGCACCCATATTGAAGCCAAACAAGGAGAGATTGCCGCCACGGTCTTAATGCCGGGGGACCCCCTGCGTGCTAAATGGATTGCGGAAACTTTTCTGGAAGATGCCTTTTGCTATAACAAAATACGGGGTATGCTCGGTTACACGGGAACATACAAGGGCCAAAGAATATCTGTTCAAGGCAGCGGTATGGGCATGCCCTCCGCCATGATTTATTTTCATGAGCTGATTCAAGATTATGGGGTCAAGAATATTATCCGCGTGGGTTCTGCAGGTTCCTACCAAGAAAATGTAAAAATAAACGATGTGGTATTGGCGATGGCCGCTTCAACCACTTCGGGCATCAACAACTCAAAGTTTATCAACTCCGATTATTCCCCCACTGCCAATTTTGAGCTTTTTATTAAAGCAGTGAATTATGCACAGGAACATAAAATTCCGATAAAGGCAGGAAATGTACTTTCATCCGACGAATTTTATGTAGATGACCCGGAGGAGTACAAACTCTGGGCACAATATGGAGTGCTTTGTGTGGAAATGGAAACAGCCGGACTTTACACCATAGCCGCAAAGTACAACATAAAGGCTTTGAGCATCCTTACCATTTCAGATTCATTGGTGACGAAGGAAAGATTATCGGCCCACGCCCGTGAAAGTTCTTTTAAGGATATGGTGAAAATTGCTTTGGCCGCCGCTTTGCCCTAAAAATCAGGCTTTAGGTTCGTCTTCCTCAACAGGAACGAACTCTTTTGTAACGGGAAGCTCAAAAAGCTCCAAAGAAAAATATGGTAGAGCAGCGAGCAGATGATCAAATATATCGGCCATCACATATTCATAATTTTCCCATCTTTTATCTGAACTGAACGCATAAATCTCCAAGGGAATGCCCTGTGGAGTAGGTTGTAACTGCCTAACCATCAAAGTCATATTTTTATTTATGGCAGAGTGACCTTCCAAATAAGTAGTCACGTACTTCCGAAAAACACCAAAATTGGTGAGATTTCTTCCATTCACCAATAACTCTTTATTGATTTTGTTATCTTGATTGTAGGCTTTAATCTGTTCATTTCTGGCATTTATATAAGCTTCAACCAATTGTATTTTCTTAAGCTTTTCCAGTTCCTCTTCGGTTAAGAAACGAATGCTCTTTTGCCTTATAATCAACGATCTTTTGATTCGCCTTCCCCCCGAAACCTGCATACCCCTCCAGTTCTTGAAGGAATCCGAAATCAGTGCATAGGTAGGGATAGTAGTAATGGTCATGTCAAAATTTCGGACTTTGACCGTTGCCAAACTGATCTCTACCACGTCGCCATCGGCCCCATATTTTTCAAACGTAATCCAGTCCCCGATGCGGACCATGTCGTTTATGGTCACTTGAATACTGGCCACCAAACCTAAAATGGAGTCCTTGAAAATAAGTAGGACCACTGCTGATGCCGCACCCAAGGCGGTAAAAAACTTCCAAACCGTAGTACCTGTTACAATAGCAAAAATGGTAAGTATACCCACTATCCATGCAAAAATCATGAATACCTGTACATAGCTGTTTATAGGTTTGTCCTTAAACTTGGGCCGGGTTTTTAAATAGCCATTTACACTTTTAAAAAACTTACGGAATATGACCAAGACCAGAAGAACAAAGAGAATTTTAATGGTCTTCAGTGCTATGCCCTCTGCGTAATCGAAATCTTCGAACGCTATGGGTACAAATTCCAATAAAATGGTGAGCGGAACCACATGTGCCACGTACCTCGGAACCCTATGTGCAACCAGAAAATTATCGAAATTATTCTTGGACTTTCTGGCCAAGCGAACGGAAACACCTCTTAGAATCTTCCAAATCAGGATATCGAGCAAGAGCACCAGGACGAGGACCACCAACATCAGCACAATCAAATTGATATAAGTGGCAATGCCTTCTGCCATTCCCAACTCAATTAGATAGTTATAAAGCAAACGACCTAAATCCTTGTCCATAGTTTGTCTTTGAAAGAAATATGGCACAAAATTAAGGAAACTAATCCTGCTCCCAATAGTTCCTATTCATGATTTTATTTCAGAGCTGAGGGTGTTGACTTGATAATGTATCTTTAAAAAACCAAGGACATCTTTGTTCAAAAAATGTCCTTGATCATATGCTACTTCAAAGAATCCAAGATTTTTTTAAAGATCTCCGTATTTTCATAAACCCCATTAAAATTAATGGCTCCAGGTCCATAAGCAAATACGGGCACCATGATTCCTGTATGGTCTACTGTTAAGAAATCCCCCTGGATCGTACCCGTTTCCAGATTTCCACCCACTATCCCAAAACCGGATGTCTCGTGATCTGCGGTAATAATCACAAGGGTATTCTCATTGGAGTCCGCAAATTTTATAGCTTCAGCAATGGCACGGTCAAAGTCCAACATTTCAAGAACAATGTCGTTTGTACTGTTGGAGTGTCCACCGTTATCAATTTGGGCCGCTTCTACCATTAAAAAGAAAGGATTGTTCTTTGACTCCAAAATCTGAAGCGTTTTGGTAACACTTTTGGGAAGTGCGTTTCCTCTACCGTTTGACATGGATGGTGCCTTATTGTCCCCTAGATAGATTCCTGTTTGTTCATCCAATTCACTGAGAGAAGAAAGGTCTATGGTGGAAAATTTTTCTTCAATACTTTTTTTCTTTCCTTCACCTCCAGCAACAAAAAAATTTAGTTGACTGTTTTTTAAATCCGCTACCAAACCTGGGGTGTCGTCCCGCTCTACTCGATGCGCATAGAAAGATGAGGGCGTGGCACCATAAATAGCATCTGTTGAAACTATGGCGGTGTTAAAATCTTTCTTGCTCAGCTCATCGGTTAAATTGGATAAGTTTTCGCCATCCGGCCCTACACCGATTGCACGGTTATTGGTCTTTTGCCCTGTGGCCATAGCCGTGGCACCAGCCGCCGAATCGGTTATAAGATCATCATAGGAAGCGGTCTTGGACAGTCCGATATTTTTCAATGATGTTATGGTAAGATTCCCCCTATTGGCAATCATGGCCGAAGAAATCTGGGCAAGACCATTTCCATCTCCTATCATTAAAATGATATTGGCAGGTTTGGAATCGGCATCATATTCATATTTGGGTGTATAAACCTCAACTGGCGATTCCAAGGTAAAAGTGTTTTTGTCCACATCGTCCAAATATTCTTTTGCCAGTGCCGGTTTGTCCGTATTGATGAAGTCTACTCCCAATTTGGCCAAACGTGCCCAAGCAGTCTTTGTATCCGGTGTGGCCCAAAATCGGAATGGTTTTCCCGATGCCTTTGCCTTATTTATAGCTTCTTCCACTTTAATTAAATCCGGGCCCGTCATTCTTCCATAGCCGTTCCATACCGAATAGTTTTTATAGCTCGTGCTCACCAATGCGACCTTACTCAAATCAATAGTTCCTAGCTCATCCAAATTTTGATGGTCGAACCAAATAAAATCAGGATAGTTTTTGTATTCCTCAGGTCTTGGTCGATTGCCGGATATTACAAACTTCACTTTGCCATCTGATATCAATTCTGGATACTCCTTCAGTACTTCTTCCAACTTTTTTAAGGTGGCGTATGTTTCTGACTTAATATCGATAAGTAATTGAAGTTCCTTAAGTTTGCCGGATGCTTCCAGATTACTGAGTTGATTCAAATATAGTTTGTTCAAAGTATACCCTTCTACGATTTCCTCTTCCGCATGAGTAACATATAGCTCATTGTCCTTCAAAAAAATATCAGCCTCGATGGATGATGCTCCACTACTGTATGCGAACCAGAACGGCAATTCTTGAGCGTAGTCGTTATGCGAGTGGATTTTGTAACTGTTCTGGGCGAAAACTTTTCCGGAAATGAACAGTATTAATCCGGCAATAATCAACAAATAGGTTCTTTTTCTCATTTTGCTTGATTTATGGCTTTAATGATTTTATGATAAATTTCGTTGTTCTCGTAAATTCCCTGAAAGTTTTCTGCTCCCTCGCCATTGGCAAAAACCGGAATCAACTCGCCACTGTGCTGGTCCGTATTGAAATATACCGATACTTTTTCGGGAACCTCCTTTTTTTCTCCGGTACTTTCGTCCGTTTCATAGTGTTTGCCAATGCTCACTCCCCCAGTTTCGTGATCCGCGGTGACCACCAATAGCGTATTGGGGTTTGTTTTCACATAATCCAAAACAACACCGAGGGTCTTATCAAAATCCAAGACTTCGGATATCATCATTTCTGCGTTTTTGGCATGTCCTCCCCAATCTATGTAAGACCCTTCCACCATCATAAAAAATGGTGCTTCTTTTTGATCAAAGTAATCCAAAGCCATTTTGGTGGCTTCGGACAAATAATCACCTCTTCCTTCAACTTTTGATGGTATCCCATCATCTGCCAATACATAGGCATTCTTTTTATTTATTTCGGGTTTTGAAAGCTCCAAGGTATCCAAATGATAATTCTTGGACAGCAACTCGGCAAAAAGATCTTTGCCATCTTCTCTTTGGTTGAAGAACTTTTTACCACCCCCGGCAAAAAAATCGACTTTGGCATCTATCAACTGAGCTGCAATTTCCTCGTGCATGTCACGGTCTGTGACGTGTGCATAAAAACTGGCAGGTGTTGCATGTGTTATGGTGGTGAGACTTATTAACCCGGTTTGATATCCTTGCTCCTTAAGTTGCTCTAAAATGGTTTCTTTTGGAAGGGAATCCGAAGATACTCCTATGGCTCTTTTATAGGTTTTCTCTCCAGTCGAGAAGGCCGTGGCCCCTGCGGCCGAATCGGTAATAGTGTAATCCGTTGCGGACGTTTGGTGAAACCCAATTTGTTTGAACCGTGAAAAATTCGGCAAGCTGTCACCAAAATAATAGGCGGATGAGACTTGTGGCACACCCATTCCGTCACCAATCATAAAAATAATGCTCAAGGGTTCGTTAGGAGCTATTTCTTCCGGTTCTTTCTCTTTTTTAGAACCACAGCCCACTAGGCCCAACCCGGCAATTGCTGCTATAACCATTTGATATGAAATCTTCATGCTCTTTTCTTTGTCATTTATAAAAATGTAAGCGACAAGTGGAAAAACCAACTTGCCGCTTAGCTAAAAAATACACCTGATTTTAATAACCTTCGTTCTGTTCCAAATATCCTGCAACATTGGATGCTCCATCTATTGCATCTTGTGGAATCGGGAACAATCTATGATATACGTTGTCGTCCGTTTTTTCTGTCCAAGTGTCCTCGTAGTGACCAAATCGAATCTGGTCTCCTCTTCTAAAACCTTCCCAGTAGAGTTCAAATCCTCTTTCACGGAACAAAATTTCCAAATCAATCGCCGGTAACGCCTCCGGGGTTTGAGCCGGGCGGGCCGTTCTTGAGGTTCTTACGGTATTTACATCGGCCAAGGCACCAGCATTGTCACCTGTTCTTAGTTTTGCTTCGGAGCGCATTAAATAAATTTCTGCGAAACGCATCAGTACCAAATCAACACTGCTATAGTTGTTTCCGTTGGGTGAAGTGCGACTAAACTGATACTTGGAAACGCGGTAACCATTTTTGTGCAATCTTCCTTGATTGGTAAAATCCACCTGCAAATTATGGTTCACATAATCCACATCCCTATCAGGGCCATTTCCTTTTCTTTGAATCACTGGATAGATACGGTAACCTTCATCACAAGTATAAAAAGCACCGTTCTCGTCCTTACGAGGTCCCCAAATTACTCCTCGGATAATCCCTCTATTGATTTCAAAATCGTCAGCGGAAACACAGTAATAGTGATCTTCATCATTCTCGGGAGAAACTCCTGTCAAATCCTGAAGCTCTGCTGGAATCATTTGATTTTCTTGATAGAATCTTGCATCCGCCTGCGCTGAATCTACATCCCCGTAGGCATCTACCCAAGTTTGATAAAAATCGGATGTAATTGCAGGGCCATCGGTTCCATCAGCACTGGGGTGCTCTGGTCGAGGATACCACGAACCTGCCAAGGACCAATAGGCCCAACGACTATGTTCGTTGTTCATTACCCCACGCTGGTCCAGCGCAAAAATCAACTCGGGATTGTCGTGGTTCTCATCATTGAAAAGTTCAAAATACTCTGGGGACAATGAAAACATGCCCGAATCAATTATGTTATCGGTATACTCGATTACATTGTTCATATCCTCGGTAGTAAAATCCGGAGTTCCATATGGGTCGCGATAAACGGCAGCGTTCAAGCTCAATCGTGCCAAAAAGCCCCACACGGCAGCTTGGGTAATCCTTCCTGGACCTCTGCTCGTATTAATGACATCCACAACGGACAGTAATTCACTTTCGATATAATCGATGGCTTCTTGCCCTCTTAAAATCTCCGATAGCTCGCCAGAAACTTCTTTTCTAAAGGCCAATCCCCAACTATCCAAGGTCAGCATGTTCAAATAGGCCCTCAACGCTATCATTTCATATAATGCTCCTTCTGCTTGCGTATCCCCGGCTTCTGCAAGAGGTTGTAGAACCTCTATAGCAGTGATGGTTCTGGAAATATTTCGGGTCACTTCGTTCCACGAGCTTCCCACGAGATCATTGCTCGGCGCGATATCGTGTGAATGGGCATCCAAAAACTTCCCGTTGTCATACCAATCCGTTCCACCACGGTAAGGCAATATGGCCTCATCCGCAGGAATCAATTGTAGCCCGTAATAGTTGGTATGTCGCCAAGTCCAAGCTATTTGCCCATAGGCAGGTGCAATGGCCCCGCTGATCGCTTCGGCCTGACCACTACCCTCGAGGGATTCATCAATAACTTCTTCTTCAAGATCTGTACAGCTTATGTTGGTAAGCAAGCCTATTCCAAATAATGCTATTATTATTTTATTCTTCATTTTTTGAAGTGTTTTTTCGATTAGAATGATACGTTTAAGCCAAAAACAAGGGTTCTTGTTTTGGGATAGTTGAAGTAATCAATACCAAAGGTCTGTATCCCGTCTATGGTCAAGTTTGAATTGATTTCTGGGTCAAATCCACTATAATCGGTGATTACGAACAGGTTTTGTCCAGTAATGGACAAGCGAATGGCGTTCACCAATCCATCCAGCCCTATCAACGCCGGATTTAGGTTGTATCCCAAGGTGGCATTGTTCAACCTCAAGAAATCACCGTCTTCCAAATATCTGGTGGATACTGCATTGGAGTTGGTAATATCCTCTTCGGGAAACTGTGTGGCAATTGATGTGGTGTTAAAATTGGAAGTTAGGAGTCCTTTGCTGAACAAGGACATGGCGGTATGGTTGTACACCTTGTTACCGGATACCCCATTGAAATTCAATCCAAGATCAAAATTCTTATAGTTGAAGTTTAGGTAGAAGGCATAGATCAAATCTGGCAATGCACTACCTACCACTCGTCTGTCATCTGATAAAATACTTAGTCCATCATCCCCTATTCCTAAAAATTCTTGCATGTAAAAGGCACCTATAGGCTCTCCATTGATGTTTCCGTTAATGGTCGCATCGGTTTGTCCGGCCCCTTGTGCCGCTCCCGTGGTCAACACTTCATAAGGCGAATTGGACACCTCGTTCTTGGTATAGGCCAGGTTACCACCGATGTTATACGAAAAATCTTTGCTATAGTCGCTATGGTGATCCAAAGAGAACTCTATACCACTATTCTTGATTTCCATATCCGGAATATTGGTCCAATATTTATCGGTAGGTTGAACAGGATCTGCCGGTGTTACTTCCAGCAAAATGTTCTCGGATACTTTATTAAAGTAGTCCAAAGTACCCGACAAACGGTTGTTGAACAGTCCAAAATCGAGACCAAAATCCAACTGTTCCGACACTTCCCACTGAATATCGGGATTTGCCAAACGGGTAAATATGGTTCCGTAAGGATAATCCGCCAAAGTACTTTCGTCTCCATTTATCGGATAAGAGTCGTTATTGTCCCTGCTATCGGTAAAACTTCTTTTGGTAATTTTTGAAGGTATCTCCTGATTACCTGTTCTACCCCAGCTGGCCCTTAGTTTCAAATTGTTGATAGTAGCGTTATCACTCAAGAATTCCTCGTTCATGATGTTCCAACCGGCAGCTACTGAAGGGAAATACCCATATTTATTGTTGCCACCAAATTTGGATGACCCGTCCGCTCTCATTGTAGCCGTTAACATGTATCTATTGTCAAACACATAATTGGCCCTTCCAAAAAAGGATTGCAGCTCGTTCTCGGTGGCATAGGTATTCATATAGGTGGGCATATCCTCGGAGCTGATCTGATCTTGATATTTTGGATCTATTCCATTATCCGAAAAATCCTCCAACTCAAAACTTTTCTGGTGCACAAAGGTTTCTTGATAGGTGTGCCCGACCAAGAAGGTAAAGTTGTGCCTGTCAGTCATCAAATTGTAAGTCAAAGTGTTTTCAATAAGACTGTTCTTATTGGTCGTATAGATGCTGTTCAGTTCGCCCCTGACAAAATCTTCCAACAGTGAGTATGGTTTTAGCTGTATGTCCCTAGCGGTAGAAGAGTAATCCACACCCAAGTTCAATTTATAGGTAAGGCCTTTTACGATTTCTACGGAAGGTGCCAAATTGGCCAGAATACGATGGTTCACGGCATCATCACTATAGATTCGCTCTCGTGTCAAAGGGTTGAGCATGTTGTCCAACAAAGCTGGCTCACCATCAACATACAATGGCAGTGTAGGGTTCAACTGAAGCATATCCCTTACTATGGCATCAGAATCGGCACGAAGGTTCTCCGTTCTGGTAGCGGTCATATTGAACTCGACCTTTAACCGATCATTGAATGCTCTTTGAGTAAGGTTCAATCTTCCTGAATAACGCTTAAGGTCGTTGCCCCTAAGAATTCCTTCTTGGTCATTAACTCCCAAAGAAGCTCGGTACGAGAATTGCTCGGATGCTCCGCTCATGGCCAAGTTCACATTCTTGGTAAACCCGGTTCTGCTGAGGGCATCTTGCCAATTGGTATTGGCCCCTCCATCATCCAAAGTTCCTCCAGCGGCAACAACTTCTTGTCTAAATCGATTTGCAGAGAAAACATCCACTTGATTGGCCAAGCTCGAAAAACCTGTAGAAACATTCAAATCCATTTGGGTCCTTCCGGCCTTGCCCCTTTTTGTGGTAATCACAATTACACCATTGGCTGCCCTAGCCCCATAAATGGCTGCAGCAGAGGCATCCTTTAACACATCGATACTTTTAATATCCTGTGGGTTGATAAAGTTCAACGGGTTGGTCGGTACGCCAGTGCTGGTATTGTCCAGGGCAAATCCATCAATAACATATAAGGGCGTTGTCCCGGAACGAAGACTACCAACACCGCGAATGATTACATCTTGTTGTGCACCCGGTTCTCCGCTTACGTTGGAAATATTTACACCGGCAACCTTACCTTGTAAAAGCTGACCTGGGTTCATTACAATTCCTTTGTTAAAATCCTCGCTATCCACCGAGGCAATGGAGCCGGTAACGTCTGTTTTTCTTTGGGTACCATACCCCACGACAACCACATCTTCCAACATGGTGGCATCCTGAAGCAGTTGTACGTTAACAGTACTCCGACCGTTAACCTCAACTTCTTGTGATTTGTACCCTAGATAAGAAACCTGAAGAACGGCATCATTCTCGACCTCAATGGTGTAGTTTCCATCAAAATCTGTAATGGTGCCGTTGCCCTTGCCTTTCTCCATAACGGATGCACCCGCCAAGGGAACTCCGTTTTCATCGGTTACCTGTCCGGTAACTGTCAGAAAAACCACTTCAACCACTCTTTTAGGAGCTTTTGGCTTTACATCAATGGAAATGGTATTGTTTATTCTTCTAAAAGTTAGGTCGGCGTCTTTGGCCATCAATTCCAAAACGGACTTGAGCGATACGTTTTGGTATGCAATGTTGTAGGTGTTCTGCAACCTATCCACTTTGCGGTCATATACAAATTTGAAATCGGTTTGATCTTCAATTTGTCTCAGCACATCTACTACGGTGGCGTCGTCCACAGACAGATCCACCTTAAAACTTTCCAAGTTCTGACCTCTGGCATCGGCAGCAAGCACCGGATTCAGCAGGGACAAAACAATCAGAAAGCAAAATGTATGGAATGTCAACTTGATTAATTGTTTAATAGTTAGTGAATTCATAATTTCACATAATGTTTAAATGGTTATGATTATTTGTAATTATTGAACTATCGACAGCCTATTTCCGCTCGCCAAAGTGTAATGGGCTGTCTCTTTTTTAATGAGTTTGTTTCTATGTCATAGTTTATTGATGTTTGATTTAAGTTGGTTTTAGTCTGTACATTTTCCCCTTAATTGAATTTTTTTGCTGCTCAGGAACTCATAGCTGATTCCCTTTTTCGCATAAACGATGCTTTCTAGGACGGCACTCAACCTTTCGTTGTTATAGGATGCCGTTAGATGGCAATCCCCTATGTTTTCATTATCCACTTCAAAGGTCACCCCATACCATCGTTCCAAAGTCTCGAGTACTTCGGAGAGTTCTGCATCTTCAAAATGAATGATGCCATCTTTCCAATGCAGGAATGTTGAAGCGTCGATTTTTTTCTTTGAAATGGATTTTGAGTTCTTATCAAACAAGCCCTGTTCGTTCGGCAATAGAAAGATTTCCTTTTCCCTGGAAGCCACCTTCACCTTTCCCGAGGCTACGGTTACTGCGACCTGATGGCTCTCTGGATAGGTTTTTACATTAAAGGATGTACCCAAAACTGTGGTCTCCACCTCCCCTGATCTTATAACAAAAGGTTTATCGGGGTTCTCCGCCACATCAAAAAAGGCTTCGCCTTCCAAATCCACGGTCCGTATATCTCCATCAAATCGTTTTGGAAATTTTATGGTACTTCCCGAGTTTAGGTACACTTCGGTACCGTCGGCCAATACCAAATTTAGTTTTTGTCCCCATTCCGTGGATTTGGTCAATATTATATTAGGTTCTACCTCTATTTCTTGATGGGTATAGTTGTACAAAAAGTAGGATAGCCCCATCAACAAAATCAGTGATGCCGCAATTCTGCCCCAGTGTAAAAAAGGGTTTCTTGTCTTGGAACTTTGGATACCCTTGGCCAATTTTTGACCAATTCCGCTCTTATGTTGGGCGTTTTTAAATACATTTTGATGATTCTTAGAAAGCAGTTTGTAATCAAAAGCTTCCAAAAGGGATTCTTCCTCTCTGGTAATGGTTCCATTGAGGTATTTCTTCATCAAGACCTTGATCTCATTTTCAGTCATTGCGCGTTCGTTTCATCTACAAGTACCGGAAATGCAAAGGGACTCACATTCAAAAAGTGCTGTTTAATGATTACTTAAACTTAATGGGCGGCACTTAACCTTTAGCTAAAAAAAGAGGTGCTCAAAGGAACATTGACTTAACAATGGAAAGATCTTTTCGAAGTCGCCTGAGCGCAAAAGAAATCTGATTTTCAACTGAGCGATGGGAGATATTGAGCTGGTTTGCAATCTCTTTATTACTGATATTATGGATTCGGCTCAACCTAAAAACTTCCTGACACCGTTGCGGAAGGTTGGCCATACTCCTATCGATACGTTTTGAAAGTTCGAGCACATCTTCTTCCTGCTCAATTTCGGAAGCCACATAAATGGATTCGGCAACATCAATCTGTGTTTTGTTGAACTTGGTATCCCTTAATGAGTTATAGCACTTATAGCGAATAGCTTTGAACAAATAAGACTTGATGTTTTCCACCTCAACATGTTCCCTTCGCTGCCAATAATCTATCCAAATATCCTGAACAAGGTCCTTGGCAAGGGAATTATTCATGATCAAGGAAGCTGCATAAGTATACATGGGCTCCCACAACATGGAAAACAATGAGTTAAAGGCTTCCCTGTCCGAGTCTTGGACACGAAGAGCTAGTTCTTGCTGCGCTTCATTTGTATGGGGGTGTTTCATCAAAGGCAAATTTCAGAAAAATAAGAGGAGACAGATATTATGATTTTGTAAACTTTGTGCAAAGTCGAAACGGTCGTCCCCCTAAAACCAACTTTCATAAAAAGCCATTAAATCCCTCTCCTTTTGCCCAAAAAAATTATATTTGCACACTTAAAATTCCAAAGGCCCACGTGGTGGAATTGGTAGACACGCTACCTTGAGGGGGTAGTGTTCGTAAGGACGTGCTGGTTCGACTCCAGTCGTGGGCACAGAAAAAAACCGCAATTGCTTGCGGTTTTTTTGTTTTAATGACTTTATCGGCATATTGAACAAGCATCATTTTTTTACTTTCTACTTTTTTAATTATTTTCCAGTTTATTCCTAAATAATTGAATTTGTATAAACCTTTCTTAAAGTAACGTTTGCATGGATGCTCAGATTTCACATGAAATTTCCATGTTTTATGGTTGGTGGCAGCTTTCGGTATGCCTATTTGCCTTTCTTTCCTTAATGTCCATTTGGTACCATATTGGGAAAAGGCAACACGATTATGGTCCGGTTTGGCTTGCACTATCCGTCTTATGTTGGGCATTTTCGGGTCTTATTGAAATTATATTTAACAATACCTCAGTCTATTCACATTATAAAGACGGACTCACAAGTATCCTCTCACTGACCAACAGTTTATTTATCCTAATGGCGCTGCCATGGTTCAAATACTTACCTGCCCCCCTTACCCCGTTGATCAAGTCGAAATTATGGCCCCTTATCATAGGGATCCCATTTGCTTTTGCCCTGTTTCCTACATTGTTTAAAATGTTCTTGGTACGCGAAGCCTACGTCATCAATGAACTTGACGTGGTTTATGCATTGCTGACCTTGATTTTCTTAGGATTTGTACTTTGGGAATCATTTATCAAAAGAAGGCTATTATTATTGGGTTGGCTGGCCTTGATTACCATACTGGTCACCTTAATGGCTCAGATTTATAAATTAATGGACAACAACATCAATTTATTGTTGTTCTCGGCCATATTTAAAACATCATTGATCATGTTGTTTTTTGCCCTTGCGCTAAGCTGGGTCAAAGAACTTACGGAAACATTGATACCAGACCCATTTCAATTGAAAATAAAGTTTATCAAAAAGAACCAAAAACCAAGTACAATGGCCAACTCCGTTTCCTTGATTGGGTTCCCTGGTGATAAAGACCGTATTATACAACTCACACCTGCCCTTTATCGACTTTTCAAGGAATTTGCCCAGCGCAAAAAAGACATGACTGATGATTGGTTGGAAATAAAACCAAAAAACTTTGATGTCACAAAAGACTACGACATTAGTGACCATAACGAATTAAAAAGATTACTGGAAGCCATTCTTAATGGCCTTTTCGGCAAAAAGAACTGGACCAAGGACAAGCACTATGAGCCCCTAAAAGCAACATTGTTCGAGATGTCGGAAAATAGGGAAAGAAAAATTAGGCTTCGCATTCCAAAAGAAAACATATACATTGATTATTAGACGGTTACATTAACTTTGTCTGCCTTAGTGTTACCGACATTTATAAATCTATTCCGACAAAGCGCTTCATAATTAAACCTAAAATCGAAATTCAGGCAAACTTTCGATTATGGTCAATACACTTTACAACAACACTTTAGCTGCTTTTTCACCGCTACATTTTGTGTCAGCATCCAATCAAGGACTGGATGAAAAAATCAATGATACCTTTATGCCATTTGCTGTGTGGTGGGAGAATTTAATTTTGGCGGAAATTCCCATGTTCGGCCAAGGAATTCCTTTGATTCTTATCATTTTAATTGGGGGTGCGCTATTTTTCACCATCTATTTTGGTTTCGTCAATGTCCGTCATTTCCCCACTGCCATACAAGTGGTCCGGGGAAAATATGATGAACTCGAAAAAAACCGACCTAATTCAAAACCAAAGGTTTATGAGGTAGATGGTGATTTGGTAGATACAATAAAGGATGAGGGGCATTTAGGAGAAGTCAACCATTTTCAGGCACTGGCGACGGCCGTTTCTGGCACTGTGGGACTTGGCAATATTGCCATGGTGGCCGTGGCCATTTCCATCGGGGGACCGGGAGCTACATTCTGGATGATACTTGCCGGTCTTCTAGGAATGTCAACAAAGTTCGTGGAGTGTACGCTTGGCGTAAAATACCGAGATATTGACAAGAAGGGGAATGTCTATGGAGGGCCAATGTACTATCTCTCCAAGGGAATTGCCCAAAAAGGATTTTCCAAACTGGGCAAATTATTGGCAGGGCTGTTTGCCATGCTTTGTGTGGGAGCATCATTTGGCGGGGGGAATGCCTTTCAGAGCAATCAAGCTGCCGCTCAGATCATAGAACGTTTTGGCCTTACGGGAAATGCCACGGGAAGTATTATCGGGGTAGTCTTTGCCATTTTGGCCGGTGTCGTCATTATTGGAGGTATCAAGCGAATTGCCAAGGTTACCGAAAAGGTGGTCCCTTTTATGGCCATACTGTATGTGGGTGCTGCGCTCTTTATCATTTTTTCAAAAATTGAATGGGTCGATGATGCTTTCGCTTTGATTCTTAAAAGTGCCTTTACACCTGAAGCGACCGTTTCCGGGGGCTTTGTCGGTGTTATGATTCAAGGGTTTCGAAGGGCTGCATTTTCAAATGAGGCAGGAGCAGGATCTGCAGCCATTGCGCATTCTGCAGTCAATACAGGATATCCGGCATCCGAAGGATTGGTTGGATTGCTCGAGCCTTTTATAGATACCGTTGTGGTTTGCACCATGACGGCGATCGTCATCATTTTGTTCAATATGGATGGCGTCTTTGTCTACGGAAATGTTTTGGAAGGACAAGCCTTACTGAACGATGGTAGCAGATTGGGCGGGGTCAACATTACTTCACTGGCATTTGAAAGCTCCATAAACGGTTCTTCGTGGATTTTAATGTTGGCCGTATGCCTTTTTGCCTTCAGTACCATTCTATCATGGTCCTATTATGGATTACAGGCATGGAAATATCTATTTGGCAGAAGTAAGATCATGGACCTTACATACAAAATCATATATTTAATGTTCACCGTTTTGGGCGCTGCCATCACTTTGGATGCCGTCATCAAATTTTCTGATGCCATGATATTGGCCTTGGTCTTTCCCAATATGATAGGTCTACTTATACTGTTTCCTTATGTGAAAAGCGAATTCTTATGCTACAAAAAATTGATTTTCAGAAAAAAGAACTCGTCTTGAAATGATAAACAAAGGTTGAAATATTCACAAATCATTTCCTAAATCACTGAAATATATAAGGAACAATCTAAATTTTATGATAAAAAACTAGGATGGCATCTTTTAAATTGTAAATTTGTTTAACGTTTAATTAAAAAAGATGAACAGCGTAAAAACTTCCTTTAGTATTCGCGATATGGAAAACCTTTCCGGTATAAAGGCCCATACCATCCGAATTTGGGAAAAGCGATATAATTTGTTCAGCCCAGAAAGAACCGACACCAATATCCGAACCTACAATCTTGAAAGTCTACAAAAATTGTTGAACGTTACGCTATTGTACAACAACGGGTACAAGATTTCCAAGATTGCCAAAATGGGCGAAGAGAAAATTCCTGTCCTTGTAAACGAGATTATTTCCGAAAAAAGCGAAAAAAGCCATGCACTCAATTCATTGAAATTGGCAATGCTCAACTTTGACCAATCTCTCTTTCTAAAGACATACAACGGTCTTATGGAAGAAAAATCATTCACCCAGATTTTCAATGAGGTGTTTATACCATTGTTGAACGAATTGGGCTTGTTATGGCAAACAAATACCATAAGCCCTGCGCACGAGCATTTTATATCTAACCTGATCAAACAAAAAATTTATATCCACACAGAGAAGCTTCAATTTGAGTCACCTACCAAAAAAGATGAGGTATTTGTCCTGTTTTTACCTGAGAACGAGATACACGAATTGGGATTGTTGTATATCAATTATCAATTGGCATTGCAAGGCTACAAAACCATTTATTTGGGACAGACCATGCCCATCGAAAGTTTGGAGGATTTACTGAAATACTACAACAATATCAGGTTTGTCTCCTATTTTACCGTTGCTCCAACAAAGGATGAAATCGATGACTATTTTGAACGGTTCCGCGAAGTGTTAAAAAAATCCCCTGGTTCCAAACTCTATGTTTTGGGACATCAAATACAAGAAATTGGAGAGCAAAAACCTCTCGAGGGGTCCATCAAAATATTTAAATCCATTAACCAATTGGTAGATACCCTCTAAACACAAATGAAAAAGGTAATTGTCATTGGGTCCGGTTTTTCTTCCTTATCCGCTTCTTGCTATCTGGCAAAAGCTGGGTTCGAGGTAGAACTATTCGAAAAGAACGATACTGTGGGCGGCAGGGCCAGACAATTGGTGAAGGATGGCTTTACTTTTGACATTGGCCCAAGTTGGTATTGGATGCCCGACATATTCGATAAATTTTTCGCCGATTTCGACAGGGAAACTTCTGATTTCTATCAATTGGACAAACTAAATCCAGCCTATAAAATTTTCTTTGAAGACGATACCATTACCATTGGCGATTGCATGGAAAAGATATGTACCGAGTTTGAGCGGATTGAATCTGGCAGCAGCAAGCATCTCAAACAATTTATAGGTGAAGCTCAGGAAAATTATGATATCGCCATAAACAAAGTTGTTTTGAGACCGGGGCTTTCTCCATTAGAGTTGGTGACCAAGGAAACAGTATTAAAAGTTGACCAGTTTTTTAAAACAATCAGTCAACAGGTCCGTAAAAGGTTCAAAAATCCAAAACTCATTTCAACTTTGGAATTTCCCGTACTTTTTTTGGGTGCCAAGCCAAGTAAAACTCCTTCCTTCTATAATTTTATGAACTTCGCAGACTTTGGTTTGGGAACATGGCATCCAAAAGGGGGAATGTACGAAATCATCAAGGCGATGAAAAGTATGGCCGAAGAATTGGGTGTAACCATTCACACCAATAGTCCCGCATCCCATATTTTGGTATCGGACGGTGACGTTTTGGGCATTCGAAGCAATGGAACCAATCATTTGGCAGATTATGTGGTGAGCGGCGCGGATTATCATCATTCCGAGACCTTACTGGACAAAAAATATAGGCAATATTCAGAGGAATATTGGGACAGAAAGACCTATGCCCCTTCTTCTTTATTGTTCTACATTGGTTTTGATAAAAAATTGAACAACATTGAACACCATAATTTGTTCTTTGATACCGATTTTGAAAAACATGCCCAAGAAATATACGATAACCCTCAATGGCCCAGCAATCCATTATTCTATGCCAATTTCCCATCAGTAACGGATGCATCCATGGCACCAGAAGGCAATGAAACCGGATTTTTTCTGGTACCGATTGCTCCAGGACTGGAGGATACCCCACAACTCAGGGACCAATATTTTGATATTGTGATGGACCGATTTGAAAAATTGACCCATCAATCTGTAAAAAAATCAGTAATTTTTAAGGAAAGTTTCTGTGTAAACGATTTTGTGGAACAGTACAACTCCTATAAAGGAAATGCCTATGGTTTGGCCAATACATTGCGACAAACGGCTTTCTTAAGACCTAACCTCAAAAGTAGCAAGGTAAAAAACTTGTTCTTTACCGGTCAGTTGACCGTACCCGGCCCAGGGGTCCCACCATCCCTGATATCCGGTAAACTGGTGGCTGATTTAATCATTAAAGAAGTTAACAAATGAAAACTATTTTTGACGATGTATCTTATCACTGCAGCAAGATTGTAACCAAATCTTACAGCACCTCATTCTCTATGGCCACAAAAATGTTGGCTCCTTCCATAAGGGCGGACATTTATAACATTTACGGTTTTGTACGTTTTGCCGATGAAATTGTAGATACCTTTCATGATTATGACAAGGCCAAATTGTTCGATGCCTTTGAAAAGGATATGGAACAGGCCATTGCGGACAAAATAAGTTTAAACCCTATTCTAAATTCCTTTCAGGACACCTATCATAAATATGATATCCCACATCACTTGGTAGCGTCCTTTATGAAAAGTATGCGGATGGACCTTACCAAGAAAAACTATGAGACTTTTGATGAGTACAGGGAATACATTTATGGCTCTGCCGATGTAGTAGGGCTAATGTGCCTTTGTGTATTTGTTAAAGGAGACAAAGAAAAGTACGAAGAGTTAAAGGAATCTGCCATGGCCTTGGGTTCCGCTTTCCAAAAGGTAAATTTCCTGCGCGACCTTAAGGCCGATTATGAGGACTTGAACCGTACCTATTTTCCCAATACCAACTTGTTGGAACTTGACGAAGAATCCAAAAAACGTATTGTGAATGAAATCAAAGCTGATTTTGCCCTTGGTTATTCAGGAATAGTTCAATTACCGGAACAGGCTAAATTTGGCGTATATACCGCGTATTGCTATTACAAAAAATTGCTTCAAAAATTACAGAGCACGCCTCCTTTGGAAATCAAGAATACTAGAATTCGTGTGCCCAATTACCAAAAATTTGGTCTGCTGGCGCAATCTTATGTAAATTACAAACTTCAACTGGTACAATGAAAGTAGCACTCTGGATATTGATTTTTTTATCAACCTTCTGCTTTATGGAATTTATGGCGTGGTTCACCCATAAATATGTAATGCATGGTTTTCTATGGAGCCTACACCGGGACCATCATAAAAAAGACCACGATTCGTGGTTTGAGCGCAATGATGCCTTCTTTATTTTTTATGCCATTGTAAGTATGACCTTGTTCTACTTGGGAAGTTATACGTCCTTTTGGTACGGTTGGCCATTGGGCTTTGGCATTTTGGCCTATGGGATTGCCTACTTTACCGTTCATGACATATTTATCCATCAGCGCTTTAAAATGTTTCGAAATGCCAACAATCGGTATGCTCGCGGTGTTCGAAGAGCCCATAAAATGCACCACAAACATTTGGGAAAGGACGACGGTGAATGTTTTGGAATGTTGGTTGTTCCGTTTAAATATTTTAAGAAAAACTGATTATTCACTTAGCAATCCATCCAAAAGATTGCGCGTGCTTTCTGAATTCCAATTTGCCGCACCGGTTTTGTTCACAACAATTTTACCTTCCTTGTCTATAATGTAGGTAACTGGAATACTTCCACTTTCCAATTCATCTGGGGTCGCAGAAGCCTGAAAGTATACAGGTAATTGATATTCCTTTTTCTCTAAAAAAGCGATCACCCTATCCTTCTCATCATTGGCCACAAACGCAAAAGTGACCTTATCCTTATAATCCGAATACAACTCGACAAAACCTGGAAGCTCGGCCACACATGGTGGACACCAAGTAGCCCAAACATTTACCAAAATCACATCACCTTTTTTTGATTGAAGGTTGATTGATTGACCTTCCATATCCACTAGGCTCCAATGATAATCGGCCAATGTTTCCTGCTCTTTCTCTTCCACGGTACTTGGACTGATGACGGCAGCAAGTACCTTATTAACAAGAACCCTCGCATGAAAACCTATCGGAGTAAATAGAATGAGTAATATGGCCAAAATCCATATACCATTGCCAATCTGTTCCTTGGTCAGTTTCATTCCGCAATCAATTCATCCAACAACCGGTACACCTTTTTATTACTCCAATCCGAAATTCCCTCTTCGTGGATGACAATATTTCCAGATTTATCAACCAAATACGATGATGGTACCTTACCCGTATCTACTGCCATTTTTTCTCCAATAATCAAATAGGTGACGGGAAAAGTAAATTCATGTTCATCCATAAAAGCTTCCACAGGTTCTTGCTCTTCATTTGTAATGATATAAAAATCCATCTTGCCTTTGTATTTGTCGTACAATTCCTGAATACTTGCAAGCTCAGCTTCCGAAGGTAATCGCCAAGATGCCCAAAGGTTGATAAGTATTACATTTCCTTTTGATTTTTCAAAATTGAAAAAGTTCCAGTCTTCGTCCTTGAGTCTCCAGTCATAATCTGTAATTTTTTCCTGCTCCGCCTTTTCGATAACTGAAGGGGAAAAGGAAAACAATCTGTTCAGCCAAATTTTTCCGTAGTACCCGATGGGAGTTACAAAAAATGACAGCACAAAAAGAATCAATACTATATTGAGAACGGTCTTTTTACTGATTTTCATGGATTGTTATTTCTCAAAAATTAAAAACTCCTGATATCTTTAACAACATCAGGAGTTTTCACAGATTATATTAGATACAATTAAGCATTCTGTATTTTGATCAAGTTCAAGGCAGAACCTTCATTGAACCACTTGATCTGTGCATCATTGTATGAATGGTTTGCCTTAATGGTATCCTTGCTTCCATCTGCATGTACCAATTCGATGGTCAAAGGCTTATCCGGTGCAAACTCGGCAGCATCCACAATGTTGAAGGTGTCATCCTCTTGAATAAGATCATAATCGTTCTCATTGGCAAAGGTCAAGGCCAACATACCCTGCTTCTTCAAGTTCGTTTCGTGGATCCTTGCAAAGGATTTAACCAATACAACGGCAACGCCCAAGTGTCTTGGCTGCATGGCAGCATGCTCACGTGAAGAACCTTCTCCGTAGTTATGGTCACCCACAACAACCGTTTTGATTCCTTGTTTTTTATACTCACGTTGGGTATCCGGAACACCTCCATACTCACCTGTCAATTGGCTCTTTACCAAATTGGTCTTCTGGTTGAAAGCATTCACTGCCCCGATCAGGGTGTTATTGGCGATATTGTCCAAATGCCCCCTGAAACGTAACCAAGGCCCTGCCATGGAGATGTGGTCCGTGGTACATTTTCCGAAAGCTTTGATCAATAATTTCATTCCCTGAAGATCACTGGCCTTGATCGGCACGAAAGGTTGCAATAGCTGCAAACGCTCGGAACCTTCGGCAACGATTACCTCTACTCCGCTTCCATCCTCACGAGGCTCTTCGTAACCATTCTCTTTTACCTCAAAGCCTTTTGGTGGCAATTCCCATCCTGTTGGCTCATCCAACATTACTTCCTCTCCATCCTCGTTGATCAACTTATCCGTCAATGGGTTAAAGTCCAAACGACCTGCGATTGCAATGGCAGCCGTCATTTCTGGAGAAGCCACGAATGCGTGTGTATTTGGGTTTCCATCGGCACGCTTCGCAAAGTTACGGTTGAAAGAGTGAACGATACTGTTCTTAGGAGCGTTCTTGGGATCCTCGTAACGTCCCCACTGACCGATACATGGTCCACAGGCATTGGTGAAGATCTTGGCATCCAATTTTTCAAATATTTCTAGGATACCATCACGCTCGGTGGTATATCTTACTTGTTCCGAACCTGGGTTGATACCAAATTCGGCCTTTGTTTTTAATTTTTTGTCCAAAGCTTGTTGTGCAATGGAAGATGCTCTCGACAAATCTTCATAAGAAGAGTTGGTACAAGAACCTATCAATCCCCACTCAACTGCCAAAGGCCAATCGTTCTTTTCGGCCTTTTCCCTCATGGTACCCACTTCGGTAGCCAAATCTGGGGTAAATGGTCCGTTCAACAACGGCATTAATTCGGATAGGTTGATTTCGATCACTTGGTCGAAGTATTGCTCTGGATTTGCATAAACCTCTGGGTCAGCGGTCAAGTGTTCTTTAACTTTATTGGCTTCATCGGCAACGTCAGATCTATCGGTAGCCCTTAAGTAGCGCTCCATGGATTCATCGTAACCAAAAGTAGATGTGGTAGCTCCAATCTCGGCACCCATGTTACAAATGGTTCCTTTACCCGTACACGACATTGATGTTGCTCCAGGTCCAAAATATTCAACAATGGCACCTGTTCCACCTTTTACGGTAAGAATTTCGGCCACTTTTAAGATAACATCTTTAGGGGCGGTCCAACCAGAAAGTTTTCCGGTCAATTTAACACCGATCAACTTAGGAAATTTAAGTTCCCAAGCCATCCCGGCCATTACATCCACAGCATCAGCTCCACCGACACCGATGGCCACCATTCCCAAACCACCTGCGTTTACGGTGTGAGAATCGGTTCCGATCATCATACCACCTGGGAATGCATAGTTTTCCAAAACCACTTGGTGAATGATACCAGCACCTGGTTTCCAGAACCCAATGCCATATTTGTTTGATACAGACCCTAAAAAGTCAAAAACCTCTTTACTGGTCTCGTTGGCATGTTTTAAATCCGCAGCAGCACCTTGTTTGGCCAAGATCAAGTGATCACAGTGAACTGTGGTCGGCACGGCCACTTTATCCTTTCCAGCCTGCATAAACTGAAGCAAGGCCATTTGTGCCGTGGCATCCTGACAAGCAATTCTATCCGGGGCAAAATCAACATAGTCCTTGCCCCTTACAAAGGCTGTTGTTGGTTTACCGTCCCAAAGGTGAGAGTATAAGATTTTTTCTGAAAGTGTCAGGGGTTTGCCCACCAATTCACGGGCTTTTTCCACGCGTTCCCCCATGGAAGCGTAGACCCCTTTGATCATGTCTATATCAAATGCCATTCTACAATTGAGTTTTTAAGATTTTCGTAATTCGGTAAATTTACTAAATAGTGAAGTATTTTGGAATTAGAATTGCACTAAATAAGTGTTGTCCTCCTTATTTTTTACAACAATTCCGTGATAATTTTTTCTTCGGTAATGCCTTCAGCCTCCGCTTTGTAGTTTTTTAGAACCCTATGGCGAAGGATTCCAAGGCTTACCGCTTTTACATCCTCGATGTCCGGAGAGAACTTTCCGTTGATGGCTGCATGGGCCTTTGCGGCCAAAATCAGGTTCTGTGAAGCCCTTGGTCCAGCACCCCAATCGATATAGTTTTGAACATATTCCGATGCTCCCTCTTGCCCTGGTCTTGTTCTATTTACAAGCCTTACCGCATAATCCACAACATTGTCCGGAACTGGTATACGCCTGATCAAATGTTGTACCTCAATAATTTCATCGGCGGTAAACAAGGTATCTATTGTGGCTTGATCATCACTAGTGGTGGATTTCACCACTTGAATCTCTTCCTCGACCGATGGGTATTTTAGTTCTATGGCAAACATAAAACGGTCCAATTGGGCCTCTGGTAAAGGATATGTACCTTCTTGCTCAATTGGGTTTTGGGTGGCCAGCACAAAATACGGTTGATTGAGTTTGTATTGATTTCCTGCAATGGTGACCGCTCGTTCCTGCATGGCCTCCAATAATGCCGCTTGGGTTTTGGGAGGGGTCCTGTTAATTTCATCGGCAAGGATAATATTTCCAAAAACTGGTCCCTTTATAAATTTAAAATTACGGTTTTGATCTAAGACCTCGCTTCCTAAAATATCACTGGGCATCAAATCGGGAGTAAACTGGATTCTTTTAAAATCGAGCCCCAAGGTTTGCGCAATCGTGTTCACCATTAGCGTCTTGGCCAGACCGGGCACACCGATCAGCAAGGAGTGTCCACCTGTGTATATGGACAGTAGTATTTGTTCGATTACCTCTTCTTGGCCCACAATGACCTTGGCAATCTCCCTTTTTAAGTCTTGGTGTTTTTTTACCAGATTTTCTACTGCAGTTACGTCCGACATACGGTTATTCCTTTACCCAATTGTTAGCAAAATCACATCCTCTGCTTTCTGGGTCCACGTGGATATATGTGTCGTCGATATGTTCATCCATCCATTCTTTTATGGCATTGAACTGTTTTTCCCTTAGTGCCAGTTCCTGGATTTTCATGTAATCCTTTGCAAAATCCGCTTCGTGTTCATCATAACGGTTGGAAATCTTCATGATCTTGAACTTTGGTGGTCCTCCCCTTTGGTCATCCTCACGAATGGGGCGGGAAATCTCTCCATCCTTAAGGTTCCTTACCTGGTTATAAAGCGTGGGGTCCATCTTGGTCAACTCAAACCGGGAATCAAAATTTACGGGGTTACGAAGCAATCCACCGTCAAACTTGGTCTCTTTTTCATCCGAAAAATTCAAGGCAGCCTCGGCAAATGTGTACTTGCCATCTAAAACCTGCTGGCGAATGGAGTCCAATTCCTTTGTTGCTTTATCAATAGCGCTTTGCGGTATGTCCGGAATCATCAGAATATGCCTCAAATCCAATTCCTGACCTCTTATTTTCTCAATATAAATGATGTGATACCCAAAACTAGTTTCAAAAGGCTGAGATATCTCTCCCTCTCTCAAGCTAAAGGCAACATCTTTAAATTCTTTCACAAAAGGAGTTTCCTTTGTCATGCTGTAAAAACCTCCCTTAGATTTTGACCCTGGATCTTGAGAATATAAAATAGCTTTCACATTGAAGCTAGCATCATTCTCTAATACATCTTGACGGATTTCTTTGAGTTGATTGATTACCTTTTGTTTTTCTTCCTCGGGAGCTTCAGGCTGCTTTACAATTTGGGCGATTTCCAATTCCGCACCAAAAACAGGTCGTTCATCTTCTGGAATTTTATTGAAAAACTGTCGGACCTCTTCTGGGGTCACTTCAATCTCTTCTACTATTTTTCCCTGCATCTTTTCGGAAAGCATACGCAGCTTGTTGATTTCAAAAAGCTCCTCACGGAAACTTTCCATATCGGGCTTTTTATAGTAACTGAGCATTTTTTCAACGCTTCCTATCTGCTGTGTCAATTGTTGGATCTGCCTATCGCTTTGGGCGTTCACCATATCATCGGACACCAACAAACTGTCCTGCACCGCCTGATGGGCGTACAACCTGTCCTCCATAAGCTTGCCCAAAAGTCCGCAACGGGTAACATCTTCGGTGGAAGCACCTTGGTTACGAAGATCGATCAAGGTTTTGTCTATGTCCGATTCCAAGATTACGTAATCTCCCACTACCGCTGCAATTCCGTCAAGCTTTATCCTTTTGGTGTTGCTCGTAGTATCCACACTCATTGCTTGGTCTGCTTCCTGTGCCTGGACCATTCCTATTATTGCAAAAAATGCAATCGAAAGTCCTTTAATTTTCTTTGTCATAAACCTCAAATTCATTCTTCTTAATGGCTTCATCTATAATTTCGGTCTCCAATTGTTTAATGTAATTTAAGCGTCTTCTATTCAAAATCAATTGCCGAATATCAGGTTCCACGTAATCAAACGGGGCTGTTTCATTGACTTCCAACACATTGGTTACCAACCCCAAATATACCTCTAACGAATCTTGTAGCTCAAAAAATTGTGATTTTTTTAAGTGGGACTCCTCATTTGCCTGTGTTAAGGGAGGTATTTCTTGAATAACTCTTGATGCACTGACCCAAATAGAATCATTAAAATGTATTTTCTTGAACTGGACCGCAATGGAATCCAAATACCTTCTATCTGAATCTTCCCATCGCTTAATTTTTGACTCGACCCCATCCCTATCCAAAAATTGTTCGGACATGCCAACAAACCTTAACTGAACCAATTTTTCGTTGAGTTTGAAGTTTTCTTTTTCTCTCTCGTAAAATTCTTGCAATTGACTTTTGGTAACGGACGTATCTTGGGATTGATTGACTAACGCTTCTATGTAGGCACGCGTATACAGGTCGGCACGATAATCGGAGACCAAGCGGTCGAACTCGGCCAACTTTTCTTCGGGCAGGTTTATCTTTGATTTTGACAACAACAACTGTTTTGACGCCCAATTATTTATATAATTGTTTACAAATATGGTACTATCCTGCGCCGTCATATCATCCCTGATCAAGGAAGCAACATCTTCTTTGTACAAAAAAGTGTCGCCCACCCTCGCCAGAGGTTCCTTTTCTTCCTCCTCATTGAACATACCTTCACAAGAGGAAACAAGAATTGCCACAAAAGTGCCAAAAAGGAAAAGTGTGTGTTTTTGGAGCTTAAGCATTTCGCAAAAATAACAATTACAAAGTCCCTTACAAGAAGCTTCTCATTTCATTAACAGATTTTTTGTGCCCTATAGATGTCCAGAAATTGCTACTTTAGTACAAAACCAAACCAAATATGAAGTACACTACGGAAATTGTTGTTGATGTACCCAGGGATGAATTTATTAAAAAAATGGACGACCCCGACAATATGAAGCATTGGCAACAAGGACTTATCGACTACGAGCAATTATCCGCCAGTCCCGGGCAGGAGGGTTCCCGAATGAGTCTAAGTTACGAAATGGGGAGTCGTAAAATGGACATGGTGGAGACTATCATTAAAAAAGAACTTCCCAACGAATTGCATATGACCTATGATACCAAAGGTGTTCATAATATCCAAAAAAATTACTTTAAGGAAGAAGGTGCCTCTACGCGCTGGGTATCGGAATCAGAATTTCAATTTACTGGGTTTGGGATGAAACTTATGGGATTTTTAATGCCCGGGGCCTTCAAAAAACAGTCCCTAAAATACATGCAAGATTTTAAGGCATTTGCCGAAAATGGCACATCTGTGCTCAACTCATAACAACAATGGAAAAACTTTTGGACAGAAAAATCAAGATCATCTGGGACTTTAGAGGGCCAAGTGCCGCACATACTGCGGAACATTATCTAAAACACCTTAAAGAATTTGTGGAGGTAGAAGAACTTAAATACGACCTGGGCGGGGTAGAGCATTTTAGTCCAGCCCACAGCATTGCCTACTTGGTTGTTGCTGAATTTGAATTAAAGGAGATAAGGGAAGTTCTTAAACCCCACCGGGGCCAGGTATATTCAGGAGAAATTTAATCTTTTCACCAATGAGGTTCAAAATTGCGGTAGTGTGCTCCCTTATTTTGGGAACCTCTTGCTCCAAAAATCCCCCCGATAACCCTCTTACTGAGGCACTATCTTCGGAAAATAACAAAATTAGAAGGGTGATGGATAATTTGGATGAGCACGAAATCCAAGTCAGATACACTCGGATAGACCGAAAAAATGATAGTATTATTTTTACGGATTTTGATTTTCAGGTCGATAAAAATAACTATTTCTACCCTGCAAGTACCGTAAAATTTCCCGCGGCGGTCGCTGCCTTGGAAAAGCTCAACACAATTGATTCTCTATCCATGGACACTCGCTTTTTTGTTGAAGGTGATTCCGTGGAAACAACTTTTGCCAAAGCTATTTCTGAAATCTTTGCCGTATCGGACAATGCCGCCAATAATCGTTTGATTGAGTTTTTGGGTCAAGATGAAGTAAACGACAGAATGAAAAAACGAGGGGTGTCGCCCATTCGAATTGCCCATCGACTCTCTACCGAGAATGCGGAAGATGTTACCACCAAACCTTTGGTTTTCTACCTCAACGATTCCACAACCTATTTGAGCGAGTCCATTATCAATTCGCCGATTAGACCAATGGAATTAAAGGGCATCAAAAAAGGACAGGGGTATATCGCTGATGAATCCTTACAAACAGGAGCATTCGATTTCTCTTTAAAAAATTACTATCCCATAGATGCACAAACCGCTCTTTTAAAACGCATCATTTTTCCCGAAGCATTTCCGAAAGACCAACGTTTTAATCTCAGCGTTGAGCAACGCACCTATCTGTTGGAAGCCATGCACACCCTACCCCCACAACTAGGGTATGACCCAGAGGAATTTTACGATAGCTACGTGAAGTTTTTTATGTTTGGCGACACTACCGACCCGATACCCGACCACATCAAAATTTACAACAAAGTTGGGTACGCTTACGGAACGCTCACAGACTGCGCCTACATAAAGGATACCAAAAACGATATCGATTTTATGATAACGGCCACTATTTTGGTGAACAGCAACGGAATTTTTAACGATAACACCTACGAATATGACGAGGTTGGTATCCCATTCTTGGCCCAATTGGGAAAGGAACTTTATGAATTGGAGCTAAGCCGAAAACGTTAGGTCGGCTCGCCGAACAAATCGTAATCGGAAGCATCGGTTATCTTGATATTCACAAAGTCACCTATTTTTACATAATGCTTGGTAGCGTCTATCAAAACTTCGTTGTCCACATCAGGAGAATCGAACTCGGTACGTCCTACAAAATGACTCCCCTCTTTTCTATCGATTATACAACGAAAGGTTTGTCCAATTTTTTCCTGGTTCAGTTCCCAAGAAATCTGTGACTGGATTTCCATAATGATGTTTGCACGTTCTTGTTTTACTTCTTCGGGAACATCATCTTCCAAATTGTAGGCATGGGTATTTTCTTCGTGGCTATAGGTGAAACAGCCCAAACGTTCAAAACGCATTTCCTTGACCCAATTTTTCAAAGTCTCAAAATCCTCTTCGGTTTCGCCCGGATAACCTACAATCAAAGTGGTTCGGATGGCCATTTCGGGAACAGCTCCCCTAAAATCCTTTAAAAGCTGGGTGGTCTTGGCATAGGTAGTTCCACGCCTCATACTTTTTAGAATTGCATCGGATATATGCTGAAGTGGGATATCGATATAATTACAAATCTTTGGCTCGTTTCGCATCACCTCCAAAACATCCATCGGAAATCCTGTTGGGAAAGCATAGTGCAAACGAATCCATTCAATGCCGTCTACTTTGGCCAAGGCCTGTAGCAGTTCAGCCAAGTTTCTTTTTTTGTACAGGTCCAAACCATAATAGGTAAGGTCCTGCGCTATCAAGATGAGTTCTTTTACCCCTTTGGCTGCCAATTTCTCGGCCTCTGCCATCAAATCTTCAATTGGCGTGCTACGGTGTTTTCCGCGCATCAATGGGATGGCACAGAAAGAACAAGGTCGATCACATCCTTCGGCAATTTTAAGGTATGCGTAGTTTTTTGGTGTGGTCGTCAAACGTTCACCAATTAATTCATGCTTATAGTCAGCACCGAGAGCCTTCAATAAATTAGGTAGCTCACTCGTACCAAAATATTGGTCCACATTTGGAATTTCCTTCTCCAAATCTGGTTTGTAACGCTCGCTCAAACAACCGGTCACAAAAACTTTGTCAACAGCACCAGCCTCCTTCTTTTGAACATATTCCAAAATGGTGTTCACACTTTCTTCCTTGGCGTTGGCAATAAAACCGCAGGTATTGATCACTACCACATTGCCCTCCTCTTCATGGGCGACCTCCTTATTGTTGGCACGCAATTGTCCCATCAACACCTCAGAGTCGTACACGTTTTTGCTACAACCCAGGGTCACTACATTAATTTTGTTCTTCTTAAGCGATTTTGTGCGCATAGTTCCTTTAAATGGAGTGCAAAAATACAATAACACAAGGCATTACAATCACTTTGGCCTATAATATTTATTGAAATGACAAGAACTCTAACTGTTTGATTATTCCTGATACGTCTCAGGCATTTTCCTGGCCCTGTTCAATTGTTCGAAGGCTTTACCTATTCGAAGCAAATGCGCTTCGGTAAAGGGTTTTCCGATGAAGGTCAAACTTTCGGGCTCGCCATCGGTTTTGTAACCCATGGGAATGGTCAATGCGGGGTATTCGGCGACTGCCGCGTAACCCGCATGGTAATTGTTGATGCTCAACACGGCATCCAAGTTTTTTTCTTCCATGATATTGAAGAATGCCCTGCCCGACTCCTTTAAATTTTGTTTGATTTTTTCAAATTGTTCTGCAGTAGTGGAATCGGACAAAATACCATCAAAACGTTCCTGTCCGTAGGGTATTCTCACCAAAGAATCCTGTTGGTTAAATGCTACGACATCTTCTACGGACTCTACTTTAACTGCATCTTTATGCTTGACCTCAGCTTTTATATAAGCAGGCAGATCCTCCCTCATATCCAGATTCAGCAGCGTGGTAAAACCTTCAAGGGGAATATTCTCAGCTTCAAACTTCACAATTTGAGCTCCAGCTCTCCGTAATGCTTCGATGTTCGCAGCATAAATGGAATCACGTTCCATTAAGTTCTTCATTACGCCTAAACGGATTTCTTTCAGAGTTTCCGGGTTCATCCAAGCTGATAAAATGCCTGGTTCCGAGCTCACCGATTTATAATCGGCTTCATCCTTTCCTAACATCGCATCCAACAAAATCGCATTGTCCGTCACATTTTTTGTCATGGGGCCAGGAGTATCCAAGGTACTGGAAATGGGCACAATCCCTGTTCGGCTCAACAAGCCGATGGTCGGCTTTAAGCCCACCACGGAGTTTTGACTGGAAGGTGAAAGTATGGAACCCGATGTTTCAGTACCAACTGCGGCCACAGCATAATTGGCTGCCGTAGATGTTCCACTACCTGCACTAGAGCCTCCTGTATCAAAAATCCTTCTTCCGTAGGGGTTCAAAGTTTGTCCACCTACAGCACTCTGACCATTGGGGCAGGCACCACATATAAAATTGGCCCATTCGCTCAAGTTGACCTTGCCTAAAATCAACGCTCCTTTTTCCTTTAAACGTTCAACGATAAATGCATCATCGGTCTGATTGTCCTTTAGTGCAATAGCACCTGCCGTCGTCTTCATTTCTGCGGTTCCAATGTTATCCTTCAACAAAATGGGCATCCCATAAATAAGATGATGGATTTCCTTGCTTTCATCCAGTTGACGTGCTTCTTCCAACACATTTGGATTCAATGCAATAACGGTATTTAGTGTCGTATTGTTCGGGAGTTCATACTTATAGATTCGATACAAATAAAACAATGTCAAATCTTCGTAGGTAAAAGTACCATGGCCGATATGGGTTTGAAGGGTCGGGATATCCTGCTCCAGCACCAAAGGCTTCATCTTTTGATATTGTGCTTCGGTAAACTGGGACACTTCGTCATAAAGAGGAAGAAACACTTCGTTCTTATCCAAGACTTTGCTCTGGATGAATTTATAGCGCATCCTTTCGCTTTTGTTATTAGCACTGGCAGCCACCTCCGCGGAATCATTGTAGGACGTCCAAACAGTTTTTTTATCCCGGGATTCCACATTTTTCTGTTTGCACGAAGCAAATACCACCAAAAAAAGGAAACAAATTAAATTTCTAATCATCAGCATTTGAAATTTTCATCTATTCAATTCATTATAAAAATATATCAAGAACAGGAAATTACTTTTTACCAGACAAACTATAATTAAAGTGCCATGGATGTTCGTACCATAGGTCCCATTCTTCCTCCAAATTGGTCTCAAATGCTACTCTTGATTGTCCTGAAAACCCAGTTTGCCCACATTCCTCTCCAGCAATGCTCTCATTATAGCCAATAGAACCCGTGTTAACACCAAGTTCTCCGCCATTCACCAAGTGCCATGTATAAAAGTATGGTCTGTTTGCTTTCATATAAACCTTTGTAGATGTCAAGTCGAAATACACCCACCCACCTCTATAGGTCGGGGGAACAATAACAGATGTTGTACCCAGTATAGTTCCGTTCTCATCGCGGATATCCAGTTGCACTTCCAAATCTTGGTCATAATATGTACCTCCTTGGTAATAAGCAAAACCTCTATCAAACAGGACTCCGAATGTATCCGGGTTTAGGTCTTCAGATAGCTGTAAAATCTGGCCCGTACCCACATTTCTATCGTATGGTCCATGCTCAAAATCCGGATTATCCCTATCGTCCCCACCAAACCACTTGCTCGCATTTGATTCAGAACACCTCACTTCAAAATCAATATCCATAACCTCAAAACCTATCTCATAGGAACTCTCCTCTCCATTTTCAGCTATAACCTTATAAACAACCGGACTAGTATAATCATTTATATCTATGGGATTGGGTAAGATTGTAGCAAAATCCGAAATTTCTATATCCAATGAAATATTATCAGTTTGCATAAAGGATGGCAGTCGTTGAAAAAACTTCCCCTCACTTACCTTATTAACCACAATATCATTAAAATCAGCCTTTGCACTAATTCCCAAAATAGCATTTTCAGAAGACAGCTCCCTAATGATGTCCACTGAATATTCGTTGGTTTCCCCGTTTTCCGCCGTCACGACAAAAATAAATGTACCTGTAATCGAAGTAATAGATTCCGGAGCAGGTTCTATGGTTGCCCCATCGGAAATTTCAATTTCCAACACAATATCCTCCAATAATATATGACTTGGAACCGTACCTTCGATTACAGCGCTCCCTACGTTTGGAGAAAAGGAAAAATCACCTTTCCTTAACTCAAAGGATGTTATAAAATTTTGTGAGTAAAGCTGTCTTTCAATATCCAATGTATACTCCCGTTTAGAACCATTCTCTGCGGTAACAGTAAAAACTACTGGATTAAGCAAAGAAGTTATTGAACTTGGAGCAGGATCAATTTTAGCCCCCTGTGAAATCTCCACCTCAAGCTTGACCGACTCTAAACTAAACTCACTAGGTAAATCTGCTGAAATTGAACTGGTTCCTATTGTAGCTTTATACTCAATACCTGTATTTTTAACAACAAAAGATGTAATGAAGTTTTCGGCACTAAGAATTTTGTCATCACTTTCTGAGCTGCACGAAATACATATCAGGAAGAGTAAGCAAGGAAAAAAGGTTCTCTTTTGCATGGTTGGTTCTGGTAATGGATTTCACCCGAACACAACGTTACGAACTTTTATTCATATTTAAAAAATGAATCGACGAACTCATATTTATTGAATACTTGAAGGTCTTCAATACCCTCTCCTACACCGATGTATTTAACGGGAATCTGAAATTGGTCGGAAATACCGATAACGACACCACCTTTTGCGGTACCGTCCAGCTTGGTCACCGCCAAACTGCTCACTTCAGTAGCCTTGGTAAATTGCTTGGCTTGCTCAAATGCATTTTGTCCGGTAGAGCCATCAAGTACCAATAGTACTTCATGGGGTGCATCGGGAACTACTTTTTGCATTACCCGTTTTACCTTGGACAGTTCGTTCATTAAATTGACCTTGTTGTGTAAACGACCTGCCGTATCCACTAGCACCACATCAGCATTTTCGGCCACTGCAGAATTTAGCGTATCAAAGGCAACAGAAGCGGGATCGCTTCCCATTTTTTGTTTGACAATAGGTACATCCACACGTTTTGCCCAAACTTCCAATTGATCAATAGCTGCTGCACGGAAGGTATCGGCGGCTCCCAGCACTACTTTCTGCCCTTGGGCTTTAAACTTATGGGCCAGTTTTCCAATCGTGGTTGTTTTACCGACCCCATTTACACCTACCACCATAATTACATATGGTTTTTTGTCCTTGGGAACGGCAATCTCAGTGTCCTCCCCGGAATTGGTCTCCGACAGCAAGCCTGCGATCTCTTCACGAAGGATCGTATTGAGCTCATCGGTTCCCATATATTTATCACGGGATACACGCTCTTCTATACGCTCGATGATTTTTAAGGTAGTATTTACACCAACGTCGGAAGTTACCAGTACCTCTTCCAGATTATCGAGCACCTCATCATCTACCTTTGACTTACCCGCTACGGCCTTCCCCAGTTTGCCAAAAAAACTGGTTTTGGACTTTTCCAGACCTTTATCCAAGGTCTCTTTTTTATCCTTTGAAAATATATTTTTGAATAAGCTCATCCTGTGTTCTTTGAGAATGGTCAAAGATAGGAAAGTAAGGGGAGTTTTGTTAACAGAAAATTCCTTTGAAATGCCTTATCGCCGCCAAGTTGAAGCATCCAACAGAATTATGGGAATAAAAAAAGCCGCTAAAAAGCGGCCCTAGTATTGTTAACAAGGAGATTTTCCTTATTTGCTGTTCAACCAGTCATTCACCATTTCAGGTGCCATTACAGACTCTACGAAAGTGTAGGCTCCTGTTTTTGGAGATTTTACCATTTTGATGGCTTTTGTCAATCTCTTGGATGATGACTGAAGTGTTGCTACTGTTTTCTTTGCCATGGCTTATATTTTTTGCCCTTTACTTAGTAAAAAGCTATTACTTAATTTCTTTATGAACGGTCATACGCTTAAGGATAGGATTGTATTTTTTGATTTCCATCCTATCTGGCGTGTTTTTTTTGTTCTTTGTGGTAATGTATCTAGAAGTACCTGGCATACCAGATTCTTTGTGTTCTGTACACTCTAAAATTACCTGAACCCTATTTCCTTTCTTTGCCATTGTATTCTACTTAAAATGCTTTTACAACTTACTTTTTGGAATTGATTTCCTTCAAGACAGCAGAGATTCCTTTTTTGTTGATGATTTTCAACCCACGGGCAGATACGTTCAAGGTCACCCAACGATCTTCCTCTGGAATATAAAACCTCTTCTTGGAGATATTTGAATCAAATCTCCTTTTTGTCTTATTGATAGAAAAGGAAACGTTGTTTCCAAACATCACCTTTTTTCCTGTTACTTCACAAACTTTAGACATCTCCCTAACTATTTGAGTGATTTTATTGAGGCTGCAAATTTATACCATTTTACTGGGACGTACAAAATTCTTTTTCAGAAATTTAAAATTTCTTTATACAATAGCTCAAAAGCCTTGTTAACAGACTTTTTTACGACCCTGTCACGATGTTTTCCCATCACAAATTTATGGGCAAAAGTACCTTTTGGAGTACCAATTCCTATATATACGGTTCCAACCTCGGCATCGGAATCGCCTTTGGTGGGTCCTGCATTACCTGTCGTAGCTATGGAAAAATCGGTCCCCAACGTATTTTTTACGCCATTTGCCATGGCAATCGCCACCTCTTCACTGACCACGGAATGTTCGTCGATAAGTTCTCGTGGAACCCCCAGAACATTTATCTTGACCTCGGTGGCATAGCACACCATACTTCCCTTAAAGTAGGCAGATGCTCCGGGAACGGAGGTGATTCGTTCCGCTATGCTTCCCCCGGTAAAACTTTCGGCGGTGGACAAGGTCATTTTTTTATCGGTAAGCAATGTGCCTATCTGTTTTTCGACTCTTCCATCTTCCTCCTCTTCCCCGTAGATAATCTCTCCAATAATGGGATAAAGTTTTTTTACCTGTTCTTCTATCCCAGCAAGCAGCCCATCTTTATCCTCCCCTTTTGCCGAAAGACGAAGCCTTACACTACCAATGTTCGGCAGATAGGCAAACTTGATAAATGGCGGCAAATTGTTTTCCCAATACTCAAGCTTTTCGGCAATCGCACTCTCACCCATTCCGTAAGTCAGAATGGTCTTGTGGACAATATGAGGTCGCTTGTACTCTTCTATGATTTTGGGCAAAACGGAAGAGGTCATTAGATTTTTCATCTCGTAGGGAACTCCCGGCAATGAAACAAAAGCAGTTTCGCCCTTTTTCATCCAGATGCCCGGTGCTGTTCCGAACTCGTTATGGAGCACAGTTGCCTTTGACGGAACCATAGCCTGTTCCCTGTTCAAATCCGAAATTGGGGTTGTAATGTATTTTTTGAAAAGCTCTTCAATATGATGCAACACCGTATCGTCCCGGACCAGTTCATCTTCAAAAAATTCACAAAGGGTATGCTTGGTGACATCATCCTTTGTAGGGCCAAGACCACCTGTTATGATTACCACAGAGGAACGCTCACCGGCCTCTTTCAGAGACCTTAGTATATGGTCTTTATCATCCTGAATAGAAGTGATTTGGTAAACAGAGACCCCAATCTTGTTCAGTTCTTTGGAAATAAACGCTGAATTGGTATCTACAATCTGACCTATGAGGATCTCATCCCCAATGGTGATTATCTCCGCTTGCATCTATAAATCAAAGTCGTTTTTAAGTTCAGAGACCACTTGGAGCACATCCTTTTTCAACAAAGGAAACTTTTGTTCTATTTCCTCCATGCTACCGGTTGCCTTACCGAGCGTTTCTATTTCCAAGGCCTTGGCCCTGGTCTGCTCCATGCCCAAAATATCCACGTTGGGCTTAATTTTATGGGCCAACTTATATATGTTTTCATAGTCCTTGCTACCAATAGCTTTTTCCAGGCTTTCTAGATCTTCAGGAACTTCTTCTAAAAAAACGGAAATTACCGAGGTTATGAAATCCTCGTCACCTTCCGCCATTTCATTTATTTTATCGAGGTTGTAAATCATTATTTTACATTAATATCAAACATTTGCTCACCTTCCAATCTACCGACAAGGTAGTCATTTGGGCTTACTTTACCAACACCGGCAGGGGTACCCGTAAATATGATATCTCCCTTTTTCAACATGAAATAAGTGGATATATGAGCTATGATTTCATCTATCTTCCACAGCATCAACGAGGTATTCCCATCTTGGACAATTTCATTATTTTTTGACAATGAAAATTTCAGGTTGTCCATATCCTTAAACATTTCCTTGGAAAGCCATCTTCCAACTACGGCAGCACCATCAAACCCTTTGGCCTTTTCCCAGGGCAATCCTTTGGATTTTAATTTGGATTGAAGGTCTCTCGCCGTAAAATCTATGCCCAGCCCAACTTCATCATAATATTTATGGGCAAATTCTTTGGAAATATGTTTTCCCACTTTTTTGATTTTCACCAGAACTTCCACTTCATAGTGAACATCGTTGGAAAATTCGGGGATATAAAAATCTTGCTCTTTGGGTAAAATAGCGGAATCGGGCTTTATAAAAACCACAGGTTCGTCCGGACGCTCATTGCTCAGTTCGTTTATGTGATCCACATAATTACGTCCTATACAAATCAGTTTCATAATTTGCTGATGGGGTTAACGTGTTGTTTATCTTAAAATTTATTGTTGAGTTTGCTCAACTTTATCTGGGTAAGAACTTTTTTGGTGTACAGCGGAAAATCGGCATTCAATATCCAGCCAAAGTAGCCGGGTTCTTTCTCCATCACCTCTTCCACGGTTTTCCCATTATGCTTTCCAAAGGCAAAGATCGGTTCCTGGTTTTCGTTGAGGCCGATAAAGCCTGCAAAATCCAAATTTTGTCTTCTGGTGGTGAACTCTGACAGTCTTTTAATATCGTTCTCGAGTTCGGGATAGCGTTCCAACTGTGCCAGTAAAACCTCGTAAGTTGCTAAGGTATCGGCTTCTGCACTGTGCGCATCGTCCAGATCCTTGTCACAATAAAACTTGTAGGCTGCTTCGAGCGTACGTTTTTCCATTTTATGAAAGATGGTCTGTACATCAACAGATACCATGCTTTTCATATCAAAATCAACATCGGCACGGAGCATCTCCTCGGCTAGCAAGGGAATATCGAACCTATCAGAATTAAACCCTCCAAGATCACTATCGCGGATCATCGCATAAATTTCCTTGGACAACTGCTTAAACGTTGGCTCGTTGGCCACTTTTTCATCAGAAATTCCATGAATGGCCTCGGATTCTGCTGGAATAGGCATTTCCGGGTTTACCAACCATGTTCTGCTTTCTTTATTTCCGTTCGGATAAACCTTTAGGATGGAAATCTCTACAATCCTATCTTTTGCAACATTGGTCCCAGTGGTCTCCAGGTCAAAAAAACAGATAGGTTTGGTCAATTGTAATTGCATGTGGGGCGTTTTAAATAAGGTTCACTAGGCTTCTAAATTAAGAATAGTGACAGGAATATGGGCAGTTTTCTACTATATTTCCCTATTTATGTCCCAGGCCTCCAAATAATCTGCCACTGATTTTACGAACATTCCGCCCAATGCACCATTCACCACTCGGTGATCGTAACTGTGTGAGAGGTACATTTTACTGCGGATACCTATATATTCACCTTGATCGGTCTCAATTACAGATGGTAATTTTCTGATGGCCCCCAATGCAAGGATTCCTACTTGCGGTTGATTGATGATCGGCGTACCAAAAACACTTCCGAAGGAACCAACATTGGTTACCGTGTACGTACCATCTTTTACCTCATCGGGCTTTAATTGATTGTTTCTTGCCCTATCGGCCAGATCGTTCACTGTTTTGGCCATCCCTACCAAGTTCAATTGGTCGGCATTTTTGATTACGGGCACAATCAGGTTGCCATCGGGCAGGGCTGCTGCCATTCCCAAATTGATGTTCTTCTTTTTGATGACCTTATCTCCATCCAACGAAATGTTCATCAACGGATATTTTTTGAGGGCCATGGCCACAGCTTCCATAAATATGGGTGTAAAGGTCAATTTTTCACTTTCTCGCTGCTGGAAAGTGTTCTTTACTTTATTTCTCCAGTTCACCACATTGGTCACGTCCACCTCCACAAAACTCTGAACGTGGGCGGAGGTTGATATACTTTCAATCATGTGATGGGCAATCAATTTGCCCATACGGGTCAACGGAATGACCTCATCCCCTGCGCCTACCTGAACTTTTGGCGCCTGAGGTTTGTTCGCGACCGTCTCTTTTGGAGCAGAAGGCGCTTCGACTTTATCGGTTTTTGTTTCAGGTTTTAGTTTAGCCTCTTCTTTTACCTGACTTCCATTGGAGCGGTTTTCCAAATAGGCCATGATATCATTTTTGGTGACCCTACCTTCTTTACCTGTACCGGTAATGGCCTCGAGCTCATCCATGGAAACGTTTTCTTCCTTGGCTATGTTTTTCACCAAAGGCGAATAAAATCTTTCTGAACTTGAAAAATCGGGCGTGGATGAGGAAACTGACTCCTTTACACTGGCCATTTGAGCTTCCAACTCTCCTGCCGGCTCCTGCACGGACACCACTTCTTCGACTTTTTCTTCCGAGGATCCCTCGGCAACAGTGTCAACCTCTCCTTCAATTTGAATCACGGCGACAACTTCGCCCACCTTTATCACATCATCTACATCGAACCGCTTTTCCACTAATACCCCGTCTACTTCACTGGGAACTTCGGAATCCACTTTATCCGTAGCTATTTCGAAGATGGCTTCGTCCATCTCTATCGTGTCGCCCACTTCTTTTAACCAATTGGTCAAGGTGGCTTCAGCAACACTTTCTCCCATTTGCGGTAATTTCAATTCAAATTTTGACATATTCGTATTTATCAAAGTGATTTTGATTTGTATTTTACAAAAATACTAAAGAAATCGACTTATTTTTGATTTATGTTTATTAATTCGCTTTAATAGAATTTTCAAAAGGCACCCTATTGATTATACTCCTTCCCAAAGTTACCTCATCCGCGTACTCCAATTCATCTCCCACTGAAATTCCCCTTGCTATCGTAGAAGTGGTCACCTCCAATCCCTCCAGTTGTTTGTAAATATAAAAATTAGTGGTGTCCCCTTCCATAGTGGAACTCAATGCCAAGATCAATTCCTTAATGGTTCCGTCCTTTACTTTTTTCACCAGTGACCCAATATTTAGGTCTTGTGGGCCCACGCCCTCCATGGGAGAGATCTTACCTCCCAACACATGGTACAATCCGTTATATTGAGATGTATTTTCAATGGCCATTACATCCCTAATATCTTCCACTACGCACACCAAGGTTTCGTCCCGTTTGGGGTTTACGCATATTTCACATACTTCTGTATCGGAAATATTGTGGCAATTTTTACAAAAGTTGACCTCGCTTCTCAATTTAAGGAGTGCATTCGCCAAATGCTCCGACCGCTCTTCTGGTTGCTTTAAAAGGTGCAGCACCAAGCGCAAAGCCGTTCTTTTACCAATCCCTGGCAGTTGCGACATCTCGTAAACAGCATTTTCCAATAGCTTCGATGAAAATTCCATAGCATCAATTCTCCTACAAAATTACGATTTTACAGTTACCAATTTACTTTCGTACTTTGCAAATCAAATTGCATATATGTCAGCCACACAAATCCTGTTGCTTATTGGCGCCTATTTCTTGGTGCTTATATTGATTTCCTACTTTACTGGAAAAAATGATTCCAACGCCGATTTTTTTAAGGCCGGAAAACAATCACCATGGTACGTAGTGGCCTTTGGAATGGTTGGCGCCTCATTATCGGGCGTTACCTTTATCTCAGTGCCGGGCTGGGTGCAGGATAGCCAATTCAGCTATATGCAGGTGATCCTTGGTTATCTTGTGGGCTATTTTGTGGTGGCGTTTGTACTGTTACCTCTTTACTATAGGTTAAACCTGACGTCTATCTATGAATATTTAGAGGATCGATTTGGTAAGACGAGCCATAGGACCGGGGCATTTTTCTTTTTCATATCACGGGTTTTAGGAGCAGCTTTCAGACTTTATTTGGTTGCCATAGTCTTGCAACAGTTTGTTTTTGATGATCTGGGAGTGCGTTTTGAATTTACCGTAGTCATCTCTATCCTATTGATTTGGCTGTATACCAACAAAGGTGGCATTAAAACAATAGTATGGACAGATACCATGCAAACGCTTTTTATGATACTGGCGGTCGTACTTTCCATTGTGATGATCAATCAAGAACTCGGTTGGAGCTTTGGGGAATTCCTTGCCTCCGAAGAGCTAAAGAATTACAATGATTTTTTGGTAACAGAGAGCTTTTTGGATAGAAATTACTTTATCAAATCCTTCGTGGGAGGAATGTTCATAACCATTTGCATGACGGGTCTTGACCAAGATATGATGCAAAAGAACCTTACCTGCAAATCCTTGAAAGACGCCCAGAAAAATATGGTCTCATTTAGTTTTGTACTTGTGATATCCACATTTTTGTTCATGCTTTTGGGAGCATTGCTCTTTATTTATGCCAAAAGGGAAGGTATTGGGCTTCCATTGATGGACGGCACCCCCAAGACCGACCTTCTATTTCCTGAAATTGCACTGAACAGTGGATTGGGACTGGCACTTTCCATCACTTTTATGCTCGGTCTCATCGCCGCGGCCTACAGTAGTGCCGATAGTGCGCTTACTTCCTTGACAACTTCTTTCTGTGTGGATTTCCTAAACGTTCAAAACAAGGAGGACAAAGAACAAAAACGCATTAGAAAACGTACCCATATTGCCATGAGCTTTGCTCTTGTTGTGGTCATCATTGCATTTAAGTATATTCTTAGCAGCAATGTGATTGATAGCTTGCTTACGGTAGCCGGTTACACTTATGGCCCACTACTGGGTCTTTTTGCCTTTGGCATCTTCACCAAACACAAAATCAAGGACAGTTATGTCTGGATAGTGGCTTTATTATCGGTGATTGCCATAGTTTTTATAGCCAATATCCCTTCGGAATATTTAGGGGGCTATCAAGTTGGCTATGAATTGTTACCGTTAAACGGATTGCTTACATTTATTGGCCTATGGTTTATCCGTACTAAAAAGTCGGGAGAACAATCTAAAATTGTCCAGTAGCAAGTAGCACCAAAGTACAAGCAACTTCGACCTCAATCCCAGCATTTTCAAGGATTTTGTAGAATTCCGGGTTTTCCGTTCCCGGGTTAAAAATAATCCGCCTGGGGTTTAGGTCCACGATTTGTTGGTAGTATTCTTTTTGATTTTTTGGATTTAAATACAAAGTTACGGTATCAATATTTTGAAAATCAATCAAGTTGTCTTTAATTTGTACCCCTGATACAGTTCCCCCACGTATCCCAAATGCGGTTGTTTCAATATTATTGTCAACCAGCCTACGAATTGCTGTGTTACTGTATCTTCCCGGGTTTGTAGAAGCCCCTATGACAAGTGTTTTTTGCATTTGTTAATTTTTGTGTTAAATTTTTATATAGACTGTAATTTTTCACATGAAGAGTCGTCTATTTTTTATAACTTAAAGTCATTGGTAAGACTGTATTTTTATAGTTAATGGTTAGTGTTTAGTATAGCTTATCAATGTATAACCCCGGTACTCGTTACCGGGGTTTCTTCTTTTATAGCGTTATATCATTAGTCTCTAATAGAAGCCTGCCTTACAAAGTTGAGACAATTTAGAATGCTTTATTGTTAAAGGATGTTAAATTAAGTTTTGCCTGTAACATTCCCGAACCTACGGCGTCTTAAGAGTGACATCAATCATCAATCAATCATCAATCAAAAAACGAACTACTCATGAGACATGTGAGCTTTCTAGTTGCACTATTGCTGTGCATGATATCCCCTTTTTCAACTTTTGCCAATAATCCAAACGATGCCCTGGGCGTCATCAATGGTAAGGTCATCGACGAAATTTCCAACGAACCTGTAGCTTATGCTGCTGTTGTCATCAAATCTGAAGATGGTTCCCAGACCATTACAGGTGGAATTACCACAGAAGATGGAAGCTTTGAAATCAACAAACTGCCCGATGGCACATTTGTTTTTGAAGTACAGTACATAGGATACAAAACGTATTCCCAAAAATTAGTGATCGCCAAGGGCAAACGGACCCTTAACCTGGGAACCGTAACCCTAGTTGAAGAAACCAAAGAACTCGAGGGTGTGGAGCTGGTAGCGGAACGCACTACCATTGAACAACGCGTAGACCGCAAAGTAATCAACGTGGGTAAAGATTTGACCACTGCTGGCGCCTCGGCTTCCGACATTATGAACAATATTCCATCCGTAAACGTGGATTCCCAAACAGGTGATATTACACTTAGGGGCAACTCAAATGTACGGGTCATGGTCGACGGAAAATTGTCTAACGTTCCCGTAGCACAGCTGCTCAAGCAGATTCCATCAACTGCCATTAAATCCATAGAACTGATTACCAATCCATCCGCCAAGTACAATCCCGAAGGAATGAGCGGCATCATCAATATTGTATTGCACAAAAATGCAAACATTGGTTTTAATGGAAACGTCAACCTTGGACTAACTAAAGGAATCGAGGCGAAGTTCAACAGTTCCATTGATATGAACTACCGTAATGGAAAGTTTAATTTTTATGGAAATTATGGCAACAACATCGGTAAATGGGTGAATGATGGAAGCATTCTTCGTGTAGATGAAAACTCACGCCAAAAGTTTGACTTTTTCAACAACAATAAGTCGCACCTGTACAAATTAGGAGTGGATTTTTACCTGAACGATAAAAACACCATTTCCTTTTTTACCAATCAAAATATCTATGAAGGTGAAGGAACAGGAGAGACTGCTGTTTCATATTTTAATAATCCTTCGCGAAACGTGACGCAATTGTTCCTGGACGACTCCAACAATAGCAGTGAGCAATATAATTTCGACTATAAACTCGATTTTAATAAGGAAGGCCACAACATAGAACTGGAAATAGACCACAACCTGTTCGACAGTGAACAGGATGCAGATTTTAGGTCTGTCGGCGCCTCAACCTATCCAGATTATATGGATTTTGTGGACACCGAGCGTACCCAGACCACTGCCAATTTGGATTATGTGAATCCGCTGGACAGTATTTCCAAACTGGAACTGGGTCTACAATCCAGAAATTTTGAGACCATTGTGGATTATTCTTCCACTGGGCAATCTTTTAATTCCAATGGGGATTTGGTACCTACGCCCTCCACTAAATTTGTGTACGACATGGATATTTATTCGGCCTACGCCACATTTGGGCAGACCTACGAAAAATGGTCCTATCAAATGGGCGTTCGTATCGAGGACGTTCAAGTAAAAGCGGACACCAATTCCGTACGTGCCTTTACGGACAACTATACGGAGATCTACCCTTCAGCATTTGTCACCTACCGACCCAATGAAGGTGATCAAGTGCAACTGAGCTACAGCAGGCGGGTAGATAGGCCCGGTCTACAACAGGTAAACCCCATCCGTGAGTTTGCAACGCCTTTGATCTCTTCTTTTGGAAACCCAAATTTGGTACCTCAGTTCACCAATTCTTATGAAGCAAACTACACCAAAAGAATAAAAAATGGAAGTATTACCGGAGGTGTTTTCTATAGAAGCATAACAGATGAAATCAACCGAGCTATCTATGTGGACCGCTTGGACTTGAACAAGACCATACTGACCTTTGATAATTTTGACAAAACATCTGCCTACGGGGTGGAACTCTCCACCAATTACAAACCTTTGAAATGGTGGAACATCAATGGAAGTTTTGACCTGTTCTCGCAAACCCAAAGAGGGTTGACAGAAACCTTGAACACCACGGACCCGGAACCCAGTGAAGAAGATATTGTGGCGCAACGGGTAAAAGTGGACAATACGGCTTGGAACCTGAGAATGAACAACAGCTTTACCGTTACCAAGGCATTAACGCTACAAGCTTTCGGTTTTTACCGTGGAAGAAATAAAAGTATACAGTTCAATGCCGACCCGATGTATTTTGTGAATTTGGGTGCTCGCTACAGTTTTGCTGAAGGCAAGGGCACATTGAGCCTTAATTACAATGACATTTTCAATACCATGCGATTTGCTTTCGAGGGCGATTATCCTTACGCGCAAGAAGGAGCCTTTAATTGGGAAAGCAACAATCTGTACCTAGGTCTTTCATATAGATTTGGAAGCGGTAAAAACCAAGCAAAGCAGCGTAAACGCAGGGACAGCAATACCAAACAAGGTGGAGGCGGAATCCTTTAAAATATATTGATGCTTCATATTCAAGTGTTGGTTGGTTATCTTATGTTAGCATCAATCAAAAACCCCGATCCAAACGGACCGGGGTTTTATATTTAATTGTATAAATGTCGATTGTCTACCAACGAATGATGACACTGCCCCAGGTAAAGCCACTACCAAAGGCCGCAAGGACCACCAAATCACCTTGCTTGATTTTTCCAGCCTCCCAAGCCTCCGTCAATGCTATGGGTATGGAAGCCGCCGTGGTGTTACCGTACTTCATAATATTATTGAATACCTGTTCATCCTTCAATTTAAACTTGTTCTGGATGAATTGGGAGATTCTAAGGTTCGCCTGATGTGGGATCAGCATATCAATATCGGTCGGGGCCAAATCATTTTTACCGAGTCCTTCCATGATGACCTCACTGAACCTGACCACTGCATTCTTGAAAACAAATTGTCCGTTCATGTACGGATAATAGGAAGTATCTTCCTTATCGGCATCCTCGATAATATCGGTGACCCAACGTTTGCCCATTCCGGGCGCTATCAGTGAAAGCTCCTCAGCATGTTGTCCTTCGGAATGCAAATGGGTAGAAAGGATTCCTTTGGACGTATCCTCTTCCCTGGTCAAAACGGCCGCTCCCGCACCATCACCAAAAATAACGGATACCCCCCTGCCCCTTGTGGTCATATCCAGACCACGGGAATGCAGCTCGGAACCGATGACCAGTACGTTTTTGTACATACCGGTTTTAATATATTGGTCGGCCACGGAAATCCCGTAAACAAAACCGGAACACTGGTTTCTCACATCCAGGGCACCAACGGTTCTTTTTAGGCCAAGATCACGCTGCACCAATACACCGGGCCCAGGGAAATAATAATCGGGGCTAAGGGTCGCGAAAACAATAAAGTCAATATCATCCTTATCGATACCCGCACGCTCGATGGCCCTTTTAGCGGCCTCCACTCCCATTGAGGTCGTGGTTTCAGTATCTTTTATTACATGACGCCGTTCCTTAATCCCTGTACGTTCTTGAATCCATTCATCATTCGTATCCATCACTTTTGACAAGTCGTCATTGGTGACTATATTTTCAGGGACGTAAAATCCTAATCCAGCAATCTTGGAATTGTACATTTAGTATATGTTTTATAGAAATAAGATAGTTAGAATTTGAAAATTATCAAATATCCATACTGTTTATTCATTATTCCGCCAAAATAATACTTTTTAAAAGTTGTACTTTTAAAAAATGAAAAAACTTAACTCGTTAAACAATTACATCAGGCTTATGAAAAATTATCTCTGGGTATTTTGGGCGACCCTGTCTATCTGTTTTGTCCATGCACAGGAAAAATTAACGTATCAAAAACCTTCGGAAGAAATACTTGAACTTGTAAACGCCCCTTTGGCACCCAGTGTGTTAATTACCGATAACGGTGAGCATATGGTGCTACTTTACAGGGATTACTATAAAAGCATTGCAGAATTGTCAGAAACCGAGCTTAGATTGGCCGGGCTCAGAATCAACCCAAAGACCAATATTGGCAGCAGGACCAACTATTACAACAATATAATTGTAAAGGAGGTTGGTGCAAAAGAGGGCCGGCAAGTAGACGGACTATCCGAAAACCCTAGATTGGCCAATTTCAATTGGTCTCCCGACCAGTCAAAAATTGCATTTACAAACACTACCAAAGACGGGGTGGAAATAATGGTCCTTGATCTAAAATCGGCCAAGGCCACTGCCATTACGGAAACCAACGTGAATGCCAACATGAGGGACATTATCAATTGGTTCAAGGACGGGGAGTCTGTTTTGGTCAAAATGCTACCGGATGATAGAAAACCACTGATCAATACAGCCGAGGCTGTTCCCGATGGACCGACCATTTCCACCAACGATGGAAAAAAAGCGCAGAACAGAACCTATCAGGATTTGTTGAAAAACCCAAATGATGAGTTCAATTTTGAGCAATTGGCCCGATCAGAGCTCTACAAAGTTCAAATGGACGGAACCAAGACCAAATGGAAAGATGCGGATATGTACACCAGCATCAGTTTTTCTCCGGACGGGGAATATGTCATGACAGTGACTTTGGACAAACCCTTCTCCTATTTGGTACCCTATTACAGGTTTCCCAACACCACTACCATATACAAAAAAGACGGCTCCGAGGTAAAAACTCTTCTGGAAGTCCCTCTTATCGAAGACCTTCCCCAAGGCTTTATGGCCGAAAGAACTGGTATGCGGGATATAAGCTGGAGAAACGATAAGCCGGCCACCATAATGTATGTTGAAGCGCTGGACGGAGGTGATCCAGAGAACGAAGTCGATTACCGTGATGAAGTGTTCCAACTGGAGGCTCCTTTTAACGGAAATGGAAAATCCATCTTGAAAACAAAAAATAGATTTAGCTATATCCAATGGGGGAATGACAACCTGGCAATTGCCCACGACCGTTGGTGGAACAATAGAAACACAAAGACGTATGTTTTTGACCCCTCCAAACCAGAAAAAGAGGCTAAGATAATCGAAGATCGAAATTATCAAGATGTTTACAGTGACCCAGGTAATTTCGTCACTAAAAGAAATGAAAATGGTAGTTGGGTACTCTCCTTGGATAAAAACAACAATGCCTATCTTATTGGTGATGGCTATACCGAGGAAGGTCAATTTCCATTTGTGGAAAAATTCAACTTGGAGAGCCTTAAAAAAACAAGACTATACACCTCAAAGTTAGAGGGGAAATTGGAAAACCTTATTGAGTACGACCCTAAAAAAGACCAATTGCTGGTTCGCATTGAATCTGCTAATGAGTATCCGAACTATTACTATAAAAGTTTGATCAAAAGAAGAGGGCCAATTCAACTCACCAATTTTGAGAACCCGTACAAAAGCATTCAAAATGTGCACAAAGAAGTGATTACGTATAAAAGGGATGACGGATTGGAGCTTTCCGGAACTTTATACCTTCCTGTTGGCTATGACATGGAGAAAAAGGAAAAAATGCCGATGATCCTTTGGGCCTATCCAAGAGAGTACAAAGACAAAAACAGTGCTTCCCAGAACACATCCAACCCGAATGAATTTACTTATCCGTACTGGGGGTCACCAATTTACTGGGTCACCAAGGGCTATGTTGTGTTGGATGGTGCTGCCTTCCCCATTATTGGTGAGGGTGATGAACAACCAAACGATACCTTTAGAAGTCAATTGGTAGCCAATGCGAAGGCCGCAATCGATGCAGTTGATGAACTTGGCCATATTGATCGTGAACGCATTGCGGTGGGTGGACACAGCTATGGGGCCTTTATGGTTGCCAACCTGCTATCTCATTCCGATTTGTTCGCGGCAGGAATCGCAAGAAGTGGTGCCTATAACAGAACACTGACACCCTTTGGCTTCCAAAGTGAGGAAAGAAATTATTGGGAGGCTCCAGAGGTGTATTACACCATGTCGCCATTTATGCATGCCGAGAAAATGAAAACGCCTTTATTGTTGATTCATGGAGAAGCTGATAACAATTCCGGCACCTACCCCATGCAGAGTGAGCGCTATTTTAATGCATTAAAAGGATTGGGCGCAACGGTAAGGTTGGTCATGTTGCCCAAAGAAAGCCATGGGTACAGAGGCAAAGAGAGCATTCTTCATTTGCTCTGGGAACAAGACCAATGGTTGGAAAAATATGTGAAGCAGAAAAAATAAATAAACTTCCATAAAACAAAAATCCCGTTCATTGTTAATCCAATGAACGGGATTTTTTTTATTTCCATTGGAGGAAATCAATCCATATATGCCACGTATGAATTCACATCTACTTTGGCCCTTAAATCGTGAAGAAGATTATACAGTCCAAAAAATGTGCGATTTATATACAAAAAGTGCTTTGACCCCCTGTTCCCGTTCATCTTTCGGATTTGTTCGTCTTTGGAGTAACGTTCGCTCAAGTTCGCAATCTTGGACCAGAATGTCTCATCTCCAAAATCAAAAGTTTCTTTATGGAAAGGCGATGTAAAAATGGTGAGCATTTCTTTGAAAAGCGCCTTGAAAAACTTTAGTTCTTCTTCAGAATCGGTAGGTGTCAATATTTCCAGTTCGTACAATTTTTCCATGAAAATTTTGTCATCATTGATGTTCTCTTCCTTGGCCAGTTCAAAGTAAGGAACATAAAAATCGTCCGGTATCTGTTTGATGCAGCCAAAATCAATGGCTATCAACTTACCGCTTTCACTTACCAAAAAATTACCGGGATGCGGGTCTGCATGCACTCTTCGCAATTTATGAATCTGGAACATGTAAAAATCCCAAAGGGCTTGCCCAAGGGTATTCCCAAGTTCAGCATCGAAGTCCGTTCTGGTAAATTCGCCAAGATGGGTACCGTCCATCCAATCCATGGTAAGGATACGCTCGCTTGACAGCTCGCGATAATATTTTGGAAATTGCATATTTGGAATCACGGAACAGGCCGTTGTAATCTGATGGCTCTGCTCCAACTCCAAGATATAATTGGTCTCCTCGATAAGTTTATGCTCAACTTCCTTGAAATATTTTTCGGAGTCCTTCCCCTTGAGATTGAACATTTTAATGGCCACGGGCTTGACCAAGGCCAAATCGCTACCAATACTTTCTGCAACCCCCGGATATTGAATTTTGACCGCCAATTTTCTACCATCCTTTTCTGCGCGATGAACCTGACCTATACTGGCCGCATTTACAGAATCCTTTTCAAATTCGTCAAAAATCTCTTCTGGATATTGGTCCAGATATTTTTTGAAGGTCTTGCGGACCAAAGGTGCGGACAAAGGGGGCACGGAAAATTGGGAAAGGGAAAACTTTTCCACGTAGGCCCTTGGCAAGAGGTTCTTCTCCATACTGAGCATTTGGGCCACTTTGAGGGCACTACCTTTTAAACTTTTGAGTCCATCATAAATATCCTCCGCATTGTCTTGGTCCAAGGAATCTTTTGACATTTGGGGGTCAACCAGTTTTTTACCGTAGTATTTCACATAGTTGCCACCAATCTTTACCCCAGTCTTAACAAGCTTACCTGCCCGTTCTATTTTCCCTGTGGGAATGGTATCCAAACTTTTCATGTGCTCTATGCGAATTTCTCCTTATAAAGGAATCTTCCAAAATCCACTATCTTTTCCAATGGAGTGGTCTCGAAAATTTGAAATATCGTAGTAACTGATTTTTCAATGGCAATGTCGGTCTTTTCCAAACCTGGGGAACCATCTTCCGTCCAGAATTTTAGAATAAATAGGAACTGTAACCAAGCGCCTTCGGCAAACAAGGGAGCATTGTACTTAAAGATTTTGTGCTGCTTTTCATCGTTCCTTTCCTCTATAAGTGTGGAAGCGAAATCCTTAAACTTTGACCGAAGCCCTTTCAATTGCTTCAATCCCTCCAAGGAATATTGATGTTCCTTCATTATGATAAGCACATAGCTCCTGTTCAGTGTCAGGTTTTCAAAAAACGTAAAGAAAAAGGTCAACATTTTTTCCTCGTTGGTCATGGATGCATATTGCTTGTTCTTTTGCATCAAACCATAACTGTTATCAAAGAATTTGTTCCAGATAATTTGTTGTAAGAACTCGAACGAACCAAAGAATCCATAAAATTCCTCTTCCTTGATATCATTTGCTTTACAAAACTTAAACACCGAGCTCGGTACCTTTTCATGTTCCAAAACAGATTCCATGAACAAGCCAATGATTTTATCCTCGGTAATTTTGGGTTTAGTCGTCTTTGCCATTTTAGTATGTTTTTGAAGTGTTACAAGGTTAGTATTTTACAATTTACTTTTTAAAGAAAATGCACTTTCTGGCGAAAGTGCATTTTCACAACCTAACCAATAAATAAACAAACTTGTTATAGTAATACTATTTCATAGCAATTTTTATCCTATAACACTGTAAATATACTAATTCTGTTTAATCTTTTTCAAAATTAAATAAACAATTTTATGTTAAAGTTCTGAATCAGACGACCAAATGTCAGTTTGTCAGATTTTGCACTATGGTATTTTTTTTGACTCATCTGCTGTAAAAAGAATAAAAAACAAAACGATGGCTACAGGTAAAATCAATGTTTCAGTAGAGAACATTTTCCCCTTGATCAAGAAATTTTTATACAGTGATCACGAAATTTTCTTGAGGGAACTTATCTCCAACGCTACGGATGCAACCTTAAAATTAAAGCACTTAACTTCTATAGGGGAAGCAACGGTGGAGTACGGCAACCCCATTATTGAGGTTAAAGTGGACAAGGATAACAAACGCATCCATATTATAGACCAAGGTATCGGGATGACGGAGGAAGAAGTGAAAAAGTACATCAACGAGGTGGCTTTTTCCGGTGCCGAGGAATTCTTGGACAAATACAAGGATGCAGGCAAAGATGCCGGCATCATTGGGCATTTTGGCCTTGGTTTCTATTCCGCTTTCATGGTTGCGGAGAAAGTGGAAATCATTTCTAAAAGTCACAAAGAAGAACCCGCGGTACATTGGACTTGCGATGGTTCTCCCGAGTTTACCATTGAACCAAGTGACAAAACTGAAAGGGGAACGGAAATTATCCTTCATATTGCAGAGGATTCCACCGAGTTTTTGGAAAAATCAAGAATCCGTGAGCTTTTGGTGAAGTACAATAAGTTCATGCCCATTCCAATCAAGTTTGGGACAAAAACGGAAACGCTTCCCAAACCGGAAGATGCTAAAGAAGACGACCCGGCGCCGACTCAGGAAGTGGATGACATCATCAACAATCCAAATCCAGCTTGGACCAAGCAACCTGCAGATTTAGAAGAAGCAGATTACAAAAGTTTTTACAGGGAACTTTACCCTATGCAGTTTGAGGAGCCTTTGTTCCATATCCATTTGAACGTGGATTATCCGTTCAACTTAACGGGTATCTTGTATTTCCCTAAGTTGACGAACGACCTCAGCATTCAAAAGGATAAAATTCAATTATACCAGAACCAAGTATTCGTAACGGATAATGTAGAAGGCATTGTTCCCGAATTCTTGACAATGTTAAAAGGTGTCATCGATTCTCCGGATATTCCATTGAACGTTTCAAGGTCATATCTTCAGGCTGATGGCGCGGTGAAGAAAATCTCTTCGTACATCACCCGAAAAGTGGCCGATAAGTTAAGCTCGCTTTTCAAGAACAACCGCGAGGATTTTGAGCAGAAGTGGAACGACATCAAAGTGGTTATCGAGTATGGTATGCTCTCCGAGGATAAATTCTTTGAAAAAGCGGACAAATTTGCACTTTACCCAACAATTGATGGCAATTTCTACACTTTTGAAGAGCTAGAAGCCAAAATCAAGGACAATCAGACCGACAAGGATGATAAATTGGTAGTGCTTTATGCTTCGGACAAAGAGGCGCAACACAGCTATATTGAAGCTGCCAAGAAAAAAGGATACGAAATCCTGTTACTGGATTCACCGATTGTTTCCCACTTGATGCAAAAATTGGAAACCTCCAAAGAGAACCTGTCTTTTGTTCGAGTAGATGCGGACCATGTGGACAACCTTATCAAAAAAGAGGATACGGCTATTTCCAAATTGTCCGATGAGGAAAAAGACAGCCTAAAGGCTGATATAGAAAAAGTAATTTCCGATAAAGGATATACCATTCAATTGGAGGCCATGGAAAGCAGTGCTTCCCCGTTCATAATAACCGAGCCAGAATTTATGCGCAGAATGAAAGAAATGCAGCGTACTGGTGGTGGTGGCATGTTCGGAATGGGAAATATGCCCGACATGTACAACCTTATCGTGAATACCAATCACGAATTGGTAAGTGAAATACTAAATACCAAGACCGCTAAAAAACGGGAAAGGCTGATCAATCAGTCGTTGGATTTGGCACGTCTATCCAAAGGATTGCTGAAAGGAGAAGAGCTCACCAACTTTATCGCAAGAAGCTATGAGATGATTAAATAGTCTTGGTTTTTTTATAATCAACAACGCAAAACCGCTCATTTAGAGCGGTTTTTGCATTTTATGCCTATATTGGATGTACAAACCAATCAAAGACCGTGGGCGCGAACAACGATTACAACAGTCCCTCATTTAAAAAACTACTGGACTCGCTGCAACAACAAAGTTGGGAACTTGAGCTTATTATTTCGGGTTTTGCCATCTTCGGACTGTTTACGGCCTACGAGCCCCTTCGCATTGAAACGGTAAATGCTGAGAACGAACAACAAATTTACCGGTTTGTAGTCTACCTCATCCTTCAAATTTCGTGTTCCATATTATTGTTCAACCTATTGCTGCACGTAATCCTTCGTGGACTTTGGATAGGATCTCTTGGATTACGGTACGTTTCCGGTGACATAGAGTTTGAAAAGCTTCGCTATTCGGAACGCTTCACCAAATACCTTCAAAAACGCATCGTCTCCTTTGACCGGTACATTGCCAATCTAGAGAATTATTGCAGTGTACTTTTTGCCATTTCGTTCTTGTTGATTTTCTACGTGCTGGCCATGACGATGATTATCCTATCGATTGTTTTGGTGGCCAATTTTGTTATTGAAAGTGATTATCTCCCGGAAGGACTTTCCAGTATTCTAGGGGTTGTGCTCATTGTTTTCATTATTACGGGCATGACCTTAACCTTTATTGATTTTTTAACGCAGGGGTGGCTCAAAAAGAAGAAATGGACATCCAAGATCTACTTTCCCATATATTGGGTTTTTAGTTTTTTGACACTTTCATTTTTATACAGGCCCTTGGTCTATAATTTTCTGGACAATCGTTTTGGAAGAAGACTTATTTTACTACTAGTACCCATTTATATTGCGATATTAATGATAACCAGTTTGGAATATCGTAACTCCAACTATCTGGACAAGGACCAGCAATCTTCGAGCACTTTTGCCAATAAGGAAAACTATGCCGACATGCTTACGGAAGATGGTGATTTTCCAGGAAAGATGGTTATTCCGTCCAAGGTAATCAACAAACCCTTTTTAAAAGTATTTGTACCCTTTTCTGATAATTTGGAGAACCGGATTTTTGCCTACAATGATTCCTTGACACCGGAGATTGATAGGCGGGGACTATCCAGTAGTATGAAGGTTACCACCAACTGGAGCGACCAGATTACCAGTGCGCGCCAAAAAGACAGTATCCGAAAGATGTACCTCAGAACTTTTAATGAAACCCATGCTTTCCGAATTGATAGCTTGGATATGGACGAAGATTTTATCCTTACCACGGGAATCAAAAATATCCTAGGATTCGAGACCTACCTCAACCTCGCTAATCTCGAAGAGGGAAAACACCTTTTAAGGCTCAGACGAAAAAGAAAGGAAAAAGATACGGTTAAGACCGTTACAGATGTTATCTTACCGTTTTGGTACTTTAAAGATTAGGATTTATGGCTCCATGGCACCTTTACGTAATGGCCGGAATGTACATTTTCGCAGGTTTAATGCATTTTATAAAACCTAAAATGTATATGCGCATTATGCCCAGGTACCTGCCAAACCATAGGCTTTTGGTTTATTTGAGCGGAATCGCCGAAATTGTTTTGGGAATAGGCGTCTGCTTCGATGCCACCCGAAAACTGAGCACCTTTGGCATCATTTTAATGCTAGGTGTTTTTCTTTCGGTACATTTTTACATGCTTTCGGGCGAAAAAGCATCAGCTGGTATCCCAAAATGGATTTTGATCCTACGGATTCCCCTGCAATTCTTTTTAATGTATTGGGCATATTACTATGCGTATCTCTAGAAAATACTTTTATCCAAATACCTTTTCAGCCAAGGCACCTGTACAAAAAACATAAGTCCCAAACACAGGAAAGCGTACACGGTAACTTTGGAAAAAGTGAAACCTTTCACCCATCCCCAATCGGTATGGAACCAAGATTCCATGTTCAAGTTTTTGAACCAACCCTGCCCATTATCCACACCCAGTTGTGAACCCAGTAGAAACACGAGGGCCACAAAAGCAACAAAAGCCAAGGACAAAGTTCTGCCCGATAGTATGGGTTTGTATTCAAAAGCTTGTTGCGGTGCTTCCACCTCAAGTTTTTGCATCACATTTTTGGTAAAATCGGCAGAAGGAGACTCCAACGGAGCTTCTTCCATGACCTTATTTACAAATGCTTCCAGTTTTTTATCATCCAATTGATCCATTGCTCTGCAATATTTCTTTGTTCAAACTCTTTTCCATAATACTGGCCAATCGTTTTCTGGCCCTGAACAACCTCACCTTTAATGTATTCACAGGGAGGTTGGTCGCCTTTTCCATTTCCAGCAGGTTCTTTTCCTCAAGATAAAACAAAGTAAGGATACCTGCATCCTCTTCCGATAATCTGGATAGACATTGCTCTATCAATTGGCTTCGCTCTATCGCTACCATTTTATGAAACGCTGTATCCAGGTCGGCGTAATCTATCTTGTCCGCATGTTCCATATCCAAATGGATTCGTTGCTTTTTTACTTTTCTTATCTTATCCAAACAAGTATTGTAGGCAATTCTATACACCCAGGTGGACAATTTTGAATCGCCCTTAAACTTAGGCAGGGATTTGAATACTTTAATGAATACATCTTGTGATACTTCCTCTGCCTCTTCCCTATTGCCCAACATTCTAACCGAAAGTGTAAATATCATATCCTTATAACTATCCACCAAATCCGAGAACGCGCGGGTATTCCCCCTGCGTATTTCCGAGATCATTTGATTTTCCTTGTTGGTCAGCATCGTTCATTGGACGTTGGAAGTACCGTTTGGGTTACACAAAAAATTATTTTTATAAAATTATGTAACCTGATCGGAAAAACCGTCGTCATAGCTTATGAACAAAAAAATTACAAATAATCATTAAAACGAACAGTTATGGGATCAGAAGTAATCGTTATTCCTATCATTTTTGGTGTTATCCTTGCCATTGCATACCTCTATTTTTCAACAAGAAACAAGGAACGTTTGGCATTAATCGAAAAAGGGGCAGACGCCAGTATTTTTGTCAGAGGAAAAAGAAATGGGACTGCACCAATTTGGAAAATCATCATTTTAAACTTGGCGTTGTTGCTCATAGGCATTGGAGCAGCCATTTTCATTGCATCTATACTGCACTATAGCCTAGGGGTCGATGAAGAAGTTGCGTATCCGGGCACCATCTTTATGCTAGCAGGGGCCGGTCTTTTTGCCGGATTTACCATGACCAAAAAATTGGAAAGGGAAGATTGATTTTCTTAGACATTAAATTTAGTTACATGACCACCGCCACAAACGGTGGTTTTTTATAACTTGCCATTATGAAAGTAATCTCCACCAACCTCGGCAATCCTACCAAAATTGTATGGAACGGTAAAGAAACCATGACGGGCATTTATAAACATCCAGTCGATGAACCACTTTTTTTAGATGTGGAAGATGTAAAGAATGATACCGTAGTCGACAGAAAACACCATGGTGGTACGTACAAAGCTTGTTATCTGTTCTCCTCAGACAACTATGCTTATTGGAAAGAGAGATACCCACTGTTGAATTGGAACTGGGGCATGTTTGGCGAAAATTTGACCCTTGATGGTTTGGACGAGTCCCAATTAAAGATTGGAAGCATTTATAAATTGGGAACAGCACTGGTACAGATTACACAACCTAGGGAGCCCTGCTACAAATTGGGCATTCGGTTCAACGACCAAGGCATTTTAAAGCAGTTCATAGACCATGGACGTCCTGGAACATACGTACGTGTTCTTGAACCTGGAAAAGTTGTAATGGGCGATTCCATGGAACTCGTGGAAGAATCGGAAAACCCTTTGTCCATTCAAGCATTCTATACGCTACTTTTTGCCAAAACCAAGGACAAGCAAGTCTTAAAATGGGCCATAGATAATGAAGCTCTCCCGCAGAGCAAAAGGAAAAAGCTTGAGAAATGGGCATAAAAAAAGGGGGCCTCTCGACCCCCAATGCACATAAAAATTAACTAAACAAACTATCTTACTACCATAGTTTCTTTGTAGGTTCCAAATTTGTCCACTACAACAATGGTATATTCATCTTTGAAGGCTTTTTCGAAGTTGAATGCTTTTTCAACTACAATGTCACCATCGATAGCTTCGTCAAAAATAAGTCTGTCCTCGCTATCATATACTTTTAAAAGCACCTTACCCTTGGAAACGTTCAAAAGGTTCATCATTATTTTCTGACCTTTTTTTACGAATACTGGATCAAGGTTTACTTTTACCAAATTCTTTTCAACTTCGTACTTGGCTACTACTTTTTTGCCAAAATCGGTTGTGGTTCCGTTCGCCAACCCGATTGCACTTATCAATAGGGCCGCTGCTACTGTTAGGTTCTTTACTAATTTCATAACACTTCGTTTTTTTAAGATTACAGTACAAATGTATGGTGCAATAGCGCACAGGAATACCACTCCTTTTTCCACTTTATATGCTATATTAACATGGTAGGTGTTTTAACATAGTATTAATGATAAAATAGCATAACTTTGAGTTAACATTGTAGATATTTGCATGCTAATTAGTTTTTTAACTTTAGCATACGAAAGAAAAAATTGCAGTAAATGATTCAAAAACCAGCATTTGAGGCAATAGCACCCAGTTTTGGCCATTCTTTTACGTTTCAAAAGTTTAATGCCAACAACGAAAACAAGAACAATGGTTGGCACTACCACCCAGAGTTGGAGTTGGTATATGTGAACGGAGGGTCTGGTAAAAGGCAAATTGGCAGCCACGTATCCTATTATAGGAACGGTGACCTTATATTAATAGGTTCCAATTTGCCCCATTGTGGTTTTACGGACAAACTTACCGGCAACAAGAGTGAGACCTTGGTACAGATGAAAGCGGATTTTTTGGGAAGTGATTTTTTCAACATTCCAGAGATGAAAAATATCCAAAAACTTTTTGAAGTCGCAAAAGGTGGAATCGCATTCTCCGGTAAGACCAAAATGAAGGTCGGGGAAAAAATGGAGATTTTGGAATACCAGACAGATTTTCAACGATTGCTCTCCATTCTTAATATATTGAACATTCTGGCAACTTCCACCGAAATCAATGTTTTGAACGCCGAAGGATTCTCCATGGAGACCGAGGTTAAGGACAACGACCGTATCAATGTTGTTTTCAATCACGTGAAAACAAACTTCAAGGAAGACATCAGCCTAGAAGAGATTGCAGATTTGGTGAGTATGACGGTCCCATCCTTCTGTAGGTATTTCAAAAAAATCACCAATAAGACTTTTACGCAGTTTGTAAATGAGTATCGTTTGGTGCACGCTTCCAAATTATTGGCCGAACAGCCCATGAGCATTACCCAAGTTTGTTATGATAGTGGTTTCAATAACTTTTCGCACTTCAACAAATCGTTTAAAGCCTTTACGGGACAAAACCCATCGGAGTATAGAAACCAGTTAAAAACTGTTTTACAGTCCTAATATTGTTAATCGAACAGGTCGTTCAATACTTTTGCCAAGCGCAAGCCTCCCATTTGCAATTGCTGGAAAAGCAAATCGTTGTAATCGTATGAATAGCGATACCCAAGTTTGTCGCCTATTTCTACCGAATCGTATAGTTCCGCACAAATAGCGTGGGATTCATCCACCCAATCATATATGGTGCCTTCTTGAATGGCCTTGCGCTTTTTTTTGTCCACATCGCTCAATTCATCGGCCAGTTCGCTATAAGTCATTCCGTAGGACTCAATCAAATTTTTATCCCAAACCCTATGTAAATTGCTTCCTTCACCAAACCATTGCACTTGAATATCATTCCCACCTTTGTCTTCTGCCCTACTGGCATGCATAGGTTGATGGAGGTCACCTATCAAATGGATGAGCATTTTTAAATGGAATACCCTGTCCTCTTTGGAGTTTTCGTTGTTCTTCACTTTTTGGACACACTCCTCAATGGCCACAACAATATCACCGTATTCGCTTTTATCAGAATCGCGATAACTTGTTCCCAAAGGATAGTTCACATAATGCCATGCCGAATATTTTGAGTAGCTCCGGTCCGCTTTTATGTCATCTGCAAAAGTAGAAACGAATGCAAGACTATGCCCATCCAATAAATCGTTCAAGGCTCGTTTGGCCTTTCCTGTTAAATAATTCTGGGCAATTTGCCCTGTAACGCGATGGCCTGTTTTCCCCCAAATGGTGTTACCGAACACCAAAACAGGAAATAAAAGCAATAGAAATAAGGTTTTTTTCATTTTTTAACGTCTCTTATATAAAAGCTGTTTGCCCAACTAAGTTTCAGAATGTTTCACCAATTAACAATCCATTTCACGATTTTGGGATTTTTTTAACTATAAGGTTACATTTGACATACCAACTAAACTAAAGATTATGACCAAACTATACTTTGCACTTACTGCATTGCTAGTACCTCTTACATTTTACTCACAAACAAGTTCCAAGAACATCAATGTAAAATTTACAGAAATTCCTTTTAAAATCGATGGTATCTTGGATGAGCCTCAATGGAATTCCGCAGAAACTACCGATAGTTTTTACCAGTTTTTCCCCGTTGATACCATTCAAGCAGTAAAACAAACCGAGATTAGAATGCTCTATAGTGCCACTACCCTGTACATAGGCATCAAATTGTTTTCCGATGGTGAAGGTTATGTAACACCTTCACTTAAGCGTGACTATGGGGCAGGTGGCAATGATAACATCAGTTTAGTGTTCGACACTTTCAATGATGGCACCAATGCATTTCTCTTTGGAATCAATCCTTTTGGAGTACGCCGTGAAGCCCTAATCTCTGGTGGCGGACAAGGCACAAGTGGGTTTACCATGTCCTGGGACGTTAAATGGCAGGGCGAAACCAAATTGTACGAAGGCTATTACACCTGTGAAATTGCCATCCCGCTTACCTCGTTCAAATTTAAACAGGGAGAACAAAAATGGCGCTTCAATTCCTATAGGTTCGATATGCAGACCAATGAACAAAGTACATGGGTCCGCATCCCGCAAAATCAAAGAATCTACAATCTTGCCTTTATGGGCGATATGGTTTTTGAAAGGCCCTTGGGGAAGTCCAGGACCCCTATGGCCCTTATACCTTATGTGAATGGTATTGTGGCCAAAGATTACGAGAAACAAATAGAGGAAAACAATATCAAAATAGGGGGAGATGCGAAAGTATCCATAGGAAACGGAATGAATCTGGACATAACAGTAAACCCTGATTTTTCCAATGTGGAAGTGGACAATGTTATCACCAACCTTACCCGTTTTGAAGTATCCCTCCCCGAAAAGCGGCAATTTTTTATAGACAATAGTGACCTTTTTGGGTCTTTTGGTACAGAAGGAGATTATAATCCTTTTTTTTCCAGAAGGATAGGAATTGCCCAAAATGCACAGGGAGAAACCATAGAGAATGGCATAGTGGGCGGTGTAAGGCTTAGCGGTAAATTGAATGAAAATTGGCGCCTAGGGCTAATGAATCTTCAAACCGAAAAGGATGAATCCAATGAAATAGCCAGTAATAACAATACAGTATTGGCCCTTCAGAAAAAAATGTTCTCACGTTCCAACCTTAGCTTCATTTTTGTGAACCGGCAGACCTTTGAGGATTATGATTTTTTGAATGAAGCAGATAGGTACAATCGGGTAGTTGGGTTGGATTACAATCTGGCCAGTGCAGACAATACTTGGACAGGCAAATTTTTCTATCATAAATCCTTTTCACATGGAGTGGAAAATCGCGATGCAGCCGGTGGAATCAATCTAAAGTATAATTCACGCTTTTTAAACCTTGGTTTGAGTGGAAATTTTATAGGAAACAATTTTAGGTCAGACCTTGGCTTTGTCCCCAGAAAGGACATCCTGTTTTTTAATCCATCCGCAGAAGTGATTTTTTATCCAAAAAAAGGAAATTTAAACTCACATGGATTTATAGCCCGACCGGAATTTGTGTGGCGACCAACACTGGATTATCAAAACACGGATTATTTTATTTATACCGGTTGGCAGGCACAATTCAAGAGCCAGGAAGAACTCTCCCTCAGACTTTTTAACCGATACACCTATTTAACTGCTTCTTTTGACCCTACCCGAACCAACAACGGAACAGAGCTGCCAGGAGGAACTGGATATCATTACACCAGTGGCGAGGTGGAATTTGCTAGCGACAGAAGAAAGGTTTTTTCCTATACGCTTGAACCAGGGTATGGTGAATTTTTTAATGGGTCAAGATTGGTTCTAGAGGGCGAGATGAATTTAAGGGTACAGCCCAAGATGAATTTTTCTTTAGGTTTCAATTATAACAACATTACATTACCAGAGCCCTATGAAAGTGGTGAGATATGGTTGGTGAGTCCCAAAATAGAACTGACCTTCAACAAATCGGTGTTCTGGTCCACATTGATTCAATATAGCAACCAACTAGACAATTTAGGTTTCAACTCTAGGTTGCAATGGCGATTTGCTCCACTATCCGATTTGTTCTTGGTTTACAACGATAATTATTTTGTGAATTCATTTATGCCCCGAAGCCGTTCCATTAACCTAAAATTGACCTATTGGTTGAATATTTAAACGTTTGTTTGCGATTCCAAATAAAAAAAGGCGGTCACATAAATGTGACCGCCTTTTTTATATTTTCTTTTTCAAAGCTATAAGGTCAATCGTAGTGTTTAGTATATTATAAGGGTTTACGTCCTGAAATAATATTGTAAAGAATTGCTATTACAGCAACCACAAGTAAAATGTGGATAAGACTACTAGTAGCCATTCCTGCCACAATTCCAAAAAATCCCAATACCCAAATAATTATACAAATTACAGCAACAAGCCAAAGTAAACTTCTCATATGTTCTAGGTTTTTAGTGTTTATATCAATAAAAGTATTTAAAAAAGATTCAAGTGATTGTTTCAATTCAAGTAATTGTTGACTCAATACCGTTTAAGTCCAAAAGCAGTTCTATCTGATTAATTTACAAAATGTTAGCAACACATAAAAACATCTAAATCAGATTCAGGCAAAAGAAGTATCCATTTTGTGCCACAAACTACACCACCCCACCTATTTTCCTATATTTGGACTTCTATCTTAAAAAAATATGGATCAACTACCTTTTACCCAAGACACCGTAATTTTTGGGCTTCTTTGTCTCTGCTTAGGATTCGTTTTTTATACCTCATCCATTAAAACCGGGTTTTGGAACAAATTTTATGGTGTAGTGCCTACCGTGCTCATGTGCTATTTGTTGCCCGCTATTTTGGCCAGCTTGGGAATTGTGGACGAATCGGCATCACAAACCTATTATGTGGCAAGTAGATATTTGCTGCCCGCCGCATTGATACTAATGACGCTTAGCATTGATCTCAAAGCCATCATAAATTTGGGTTCTAAAGCATTGGTCATGTTCTTAACGGGAACGGTCGGGATAGTCATTGGAGGCCCTATAGCAATATTGATTGTTTCCATATTTTCACCCGAAACTGTAGGTGGGGCCGGCCCGGACGCAGTATGGCGAGGATTGGCGACCATTGCAGGTAGTTGGATCGGTGGAGGCGCCAACCAAGCTGCAATGTTGGAGGTATTTAAATACAACCAAGAAAACTATGGAGGCATGGTCCTTATCGACATCGTAGTAGCCAACCTTTGGTTAGCCGTCATTCTTTTGGGAGTGGGCAAAACCGATAAAATAGACCGTTGGCTCAAAGCGGACACCTCTTCCATTGAAGAGCTCAAGGTAAAAGTATCTACCCATACTGAAAAAATTGCACGGGTCACTACCCTCAAGGACTTTATCATGATATTGTTCTTCGCTTTTGTTGGTGTTGGAGTTGCCCATTTGGTGGGGCACCACTTTGCCGTCTTTTTACAGGATAATTTCGAAGTTATCCGTAACCCACAAAAAATATTATCGTCACTTGGATCAGAATTCTTGTGGATGGTAGTCTTTGCTACCGCCATCGGCATTGGATTATCTTTTACGAATGCCAAAAATTATGAAGGTGCCGGCGCCAGTAAAATCGGCGGTATGTTCATCTATATTTTGGTAGCCACTATAGGTATGAAGATGGATTTAGGGAAAGTCTTGGATAATCCCGGCCTTATCGCCATTGGCTTAATTTGGATTACCATACATGCTGGACTGCTTATTTTAGTGGCCAAACTCATAAAAGCCCCATTCTTTTTCTTAGCTGTGGGGAGCCAAGCCAATGTAGGGGGAGCTGCCTCCGCACCGGTAGTGGCAGCAGAGTTCCATCCGTCTTTGACATCGGTTGGTATACTTTTGGCCGTTTTTGGATACGTTGTGGGTACTGCTGGAGCATATTTATGTGCTTTGTTGATGGAAGTAGCCTCTAATGTTTAAATATTTTCAGAAGATTATGCATCTTTGCGCTGCTAAAATTTTATGATGAAGCGGATATTGTTTGTATTACTTATTGGAATTTCAGTGTTGTCTTGTGAAAAAAACACACAAAACACCATGACCGTTAGCGGAAATATTAAAGGGTTAAAGAAAGGTACTCTGTATTTGCAACAATTTAAGGATTCCACGTTGGCCATTTTGGATTCATTGGAGATAAAGGGTGATGGTGCTTTTAATTTTTCTACGGAAGTAAGCGAACCGGAAGTATTTTACCTCTACCTAAAGAAGGAAGACAATAACGACATTAACGATAGGATCACCTTTTTCGGGGAGCCAGGAACCATTACCATTAATACGGCTTGGAACACTTTTGATACGGATGTTGAGATTTCAGGTTCCAAATCGCATGAAAAGCTTTTAGAGTTTCACGAAATGGCCTCTAAATTCAATATCAAGGAGTTGGGGCTACTGCAACAAGCTTCTAATCTCGACACAGAGAAAGATTCCTTGGTCTTGGATTCTTTGCAAAGGCTGGTCAATCAAAATACGATTAGCAGATATAGATACGCCTTAAATTTTGGCCTGAATAATGGAAACTCTTATGCAACTCCTTACATTTTGATGACCGAAGCGAGCGAAGCCAATCCAAAATATTTGGATTCCATTTATAAAGGATTGACACCAGAGGTAGCTGCTTCCAAATACGGAAAGGAGTTTAAAGTGTTCTTGGACAAGAACAACTAAGCTTCCAAATTATTCAACTGTTCCACGAGCTTGGTGGCCTTTTCCTCCAGTTCCGTGCGAATAGCTTTAAAGTGAGCTTTGTTATCCTCCAACTTTTTTTGGTTGACCTTATTCATGAGGTCGTCATAAACCTCAATGGCTTCGTCTATGATTACGGTACCTTCTTCCGACTCCTTGTTTCCTGAGCCGGCTTCCCATATATAAACAGCTTCAATAATATCTCCCAACACAAAATTGATATCTTTCTTTAAATCACGAATACTTGGCATAACGCGGTTGTTTTTATTAAATATACCACTAAATAGTAACTTCTAAAAGTTTAGCTCCTTCTGTGTCAATATCCACATAAGTAGTTGATGCTGAAATTAAGACAGTTTCCCCCTTTGTTATGGCAACACTGCCCCAATCGTTTCGAATTTGGGCAGCACCTCCTACGCACATAAAAATGGTAAAGGAGTCTCGTTGGGTCAAATCTTGTTTCATGGACTTGGTAAGTTCCAAAAAGTCTGTTTTAAAATAGGGACAATCCACCATTGAATTAACATGATCTTGGTTCTTGGCATATTCCACTTTAAAGTCATCCTTCTTCTCATAGTCTATGGCATCGACCGCCAAACTGGTATGCAATTCCCTTAAATTACCTTCCTTGTCCCTGCGGTTAAAATCGAATACCCGATAGGTGACATCGGAGGTTTGCTGGATTTCGGCCAAAAGTACCCCTGCACCAATGGCGTGTATTTTTCCTGTATTGATAAAAAAGGTATCCCCCTCGCCTACTTCCTCATAATTCATTAAATCGGTCAAGGTTCCTTCCTCAAGGCTTTTAACATATTCGTCCTTTTCTACATCCTTATTAAAGCCCACGATTAATTTTGCGCCGGGGTCGGCATCCATAATGTACCACATCTCGGTTTTCCCAAAGGAATTGTGCCTTTCTTTGGCCAATTCATCATTTGGATGCAACTGTATGGAAAGGTCCTGTTTTGCATCAATAAATTTGATGAGTATGGGAAAATCGTTCCCAAAACGTTCCACAACACTCTTTCCTAAAAGGGCTTCGCCATGTTCGTCCATCAAACTATGAAGGGAAGTTCCTGTCAAATCTCCATTTGATACTTCGGAAATATCCCCATCAACCCCCGAAAGTTCCCAGCTTTCACCGGTGATATCACTTTCAATAGGCTTATGCAATACATCTTTTAATTTGGTTCCTCCCCAAAGTCTTTCTTTGAGGATAGGTTTAAATTTTAACGGATATAGGTTCATTGTGCTATCCTTTATAGGTTACAAAGTTTCGAGGCGTTTCATAAAGCACTACCTCCAACTCCTTAGTTTGTTCTATATGTGGTCTTAACTTGTTCCATATTACCACCGCTATATTTTCCGCAGTGGGATTCAGGTCTTTAAATTCAGGAACGTCGAGATTCAGGTTCTTATGGTCCAATGCATCCTCTACATGTTCCTTGATCAATCCCTTAAGTACCTTTAAGTCCATTACAAAGCCTGTTTCCGGATCTATTTCCCCGGTAACGCTCACAATAAGGTCATAATTATGCCCGTGATATTTTGGATTGTTGCATTTACCAAAAACGGCTTTGTTCTTTTCATCGTCCCAATCCGGACGGTGCAATCTGTGTGCAGCATTGAAATTAGCCTTTCTACTTGCTTTTACTTTCATTATGAGGGAGTGTTTTGCATAAGATGGTCGTAGAAACGTTCAAAAATAATCTTGAACCATGCGGTGTATTCATCGGGATTTTCCATGATATCATTTTTGATATCCTCGGGATGCATCCATTTCCAATCGGCAACTTCTTCGGGGTTGATATTTGGCTCTTCTTCAAAATAGCCCACCATTACATGATCAAACTCGTGTTCCGTAAGGCCATTATCGAAAGGGGCCTTGTACATAAAATGAAAAAGTTCTTTAAGATCTGTGGTGAAACCCATTTCTTCCATGAGCCTGCGCTTTCCCGCATCAATATTGCTCTCTCCTTCCCTTTGATGACTGCAACAAGTATTGGTCCATAGCAATGGGGAATGGTATTTGTCCTTGGCCCTCTGTTGGAGCATGGTCTCTCCTTTTTTGTTCATCACAAAAACTGAGAATGCCCTATGGAGCAAAGCTTTTTGATGAGCTTCCATCTTGGGCATAAGGCCTATTGGCTCGTCCTTTTCATTTACAAGTATCACTTTTTCCTCTATCATGAGGTAAAAATATGACCTTTGAAGTTAAATAAAGATGGATTGATTGATAAATTCTTACTAAAAGAAACGTGGAGATTTCAGATTTCTAATGTTCCTGATAAAATCGTACCGTAGAATTATTTCAAAAGAACCATCATTAAATGTAGCGGCCCCAAGTTCGGTGATTTCCCTATCGTACGCCATTCCTATCATAAACTGGTCGGACAACATAAATCCAACTAGACCACTAAAGGCGGCATCCCATCTATAGGCCACTCCCCCGATAAACTTTTCATTGAACATAAAGTTTGCGGAAAGGTCTACCTGCAATGGTGCTCCTTGAACAGCCTTCGTCAATAAAGTGGGTTTGAACTTTAAAACCGGGTTTAAATCCCAAACGTACCCCGTAATCAGGTAAAGGTTAAGCTGTTCCTTGGCAGTGGATACGGAAGAGGAATCAAAGTGTGTCGTCTCCAATATTCGGGGGGCCGACAAACCGGCATAAAACCTATCGGTGTGATAATACACACCTGCACCGATATTCGGTGAGAACTTATTCTGTATGTCCTGCTGTGATTGTAACTGTGGATCTATCTCGAACTCATCGAGCTCGGAATATCGAATATCCAACATATGGGCACTGGCCTTGAGCCCAAAGCTAAGCTTGCCTTCCAAAGAGGTTTGGATGGTATAGGAAAAGTCCACATCAAAATAAGTTTCGGAGGTGGGTCCTATTTTATCATTCACAATGGACACTCCAAGTCCCACACCCCGGTAACCCACCGGTGTATGAGCGTTCAACGTCTGTGTTTCCGGTGCCCCATCAAGTCCCAACCATTGGTTTCGGTACAATGCAGCGATGCTCAAATGTCCTCTTGACCCCGCATAGGCCGGATTGACACTTACGGTATTGTACATATATTGGGTATACTGTGCATCTTGCTGTGCTTGCATAGTTCCTACCCCAATTAGAAGTAAGGCAAGCAACCATTGGGTTTGTTCTTTAAAAAGTTTGTTTACCACAGTCACCATTGTTTATCTGTTAATGTATATGTAGCCTGTAAGCTGTTTTGTACTACCTCCGTTGTCCTGATAATCTATCACATAGAAATATGTACCTACCGGAAGTTTGTTGTCTTGATCCACGGTAACCCTTCCTTGGGAAGTACCATCAAATACATTTCCACTAGTGTTGTAACCCTTGGTCTGGAACACCATTACCCCCCATCTATTGTAAATCCTTACCGTGTTGTTAGGGTAATTCGAGAGTCCTCGGATTTCCAAAACATCGTGTACTCCATCACCATTGGGCGTAATTACATTGACTACATCTACCTCTTCCTCGTCGGTGGTCAATTCGCCCAAATCTGGATCTAAATAATCGGGTATTCCATTTTCGTTGGCATCGTCATTGGCGTAGTTGCCATCACCGTTTGTATCCTCATCAATGGTTTCGATTCCATCGTCGTCGTCGTCAGAGTCCCTGAAATCCGGTATGCCATCACCATCATTGTCGGGTAGGTCGGTACTTGGGTCGTTCATTTCATCATTGACATCGATATCTATAACGGTTTCACCTTCGTAACCATCATCCAGACCATCATTGTCCTTGTCGGAGCCAATCAAGCTAACTTCTGGCGTACCATCATGGTCATGGTCGTGCCCTTCAATGGCATCAGGTACATTGTCGTTATCGCTATCCTCATCCACATAATCCGGAATACCGTCATTATCGGAATCAATAGGAATCAATCCAATATTACCATCAACCTCATAGGCATCATCCAATCCGTTGTTGTTTGTATCAACCAAACTAGGTGGAATGTACCCCAAAACTGGTTGAGCCTCAATATTATCTGGAATACCGTCATTGTCACTATCTATATCCAAATAATCAGGGATTCCATCACCATCGGTATCTGTTGGATTGGTTGATGGATCATTATCATTATCAGCATTCAAATCCTCAAAGCTGTCCACAATCCCATCATTATCACTATCCAAATCAATTCCTGAAGGACTTACAATTACAGTAATGGTAGCTGTATCACAATTTCCATTAGAATCACAAACCGTATAATCAAACGAATCTGTTCCTGTAAAACCGGGATTCGGTATATAGGTAATACCATCATCCGATGGATCTGTCGGTGTTCCGTTATTGTTCAACACCGCGATTCCATTTGATGGGTCGGTTATGCTGATTGTCCCCGAAGTTGGTATATCGTTATCGTTTGCTCTCCATGAGATTGTGGTCTGAACATCAATATCGGTAGAAACCGAATCGTCAAATGTATCCACAATAGGAAGTACATCGATTATTACCGTAGCCGTACTACAATCACCAAAGGAATTACAAATGGTATAGTCAAAACTATCGCTTCCGTTGAAATCCGGATTTGGTGTATAGGTGATTAAATCATCCTTTGGATCGTTTACGGTACCATTATCATCAATGCTGACCGTACCACTTGATGGATTGGTCGCTGTTAAAACGCCCGTGTTTGGCAAATCAGCATCGTTGTCAAATATGGGAACAATAACGGATGTATCTTCATTGACAGTAACCATATCATCCATCAAAGTAGCTGCTTGGCTCATGCACACCACTGTAAATCTTGGAAGTTCTGTACTGTTCCCAACTTTTGTGATTGTGGCCACATACCTCATTACGGTTTGTGTACTTGTGACAGTTGGTCTGGATTGGTCACCAGATAAGGCAGGAGTCCAGCTTACCGACCCTCCCGAAGGAATACTTGCTGAAATATCCAAAATCACCTGGTTGTTTGGTGCTTCGCAATCAGTTAGAATAAAATAACCTGTTGCATTGGAACCACAAAGTGTACCGTCATAGGTTGCAAAATACACCCCTGGTTGGGTGGCTTCATAAAATGAATTGGTACCCAAAACAGTGCTTATATCGGAGGCTTCATACCATTGATAGTTATGTTCATCTCCAGTATCCGGCGCTTGCAACAAGAACTGGGCACTTGCCATATTCACTCCTGCAAAGAAAATGCACAGTCCAATGAATAAAGACTTATATGAGGTGTTGGATTTCAAATCTACTTGTCTTTATTCATTATTATTTTACGACAAAAACTACGTTGATCAGTGCATTATAATCTGCTGGTTGACCAATTATATCATAGGTTAATTGACCATTGGCATCAATACTCATATTATCGAATACAGTTGGATCTGCATAGGTTATGTAATAGTATAACTCTGTTGGTCCGTAAGTCGGGATTGCTGCAGGTGCTCCCGCACTTGCGACTGCCGGTGTTCCGTATTGAGTTACATATTGAGAATATAAATTCAAGGTTCTACCTGTTCCATTACTCGAAGCATCTATAGCAATCGAAGGCGGGTAGAAAATTCGTGCCGCTTTGGATGTAATAGGAGCAATATCTTGAATCACATCTTCCACAGTAGCCTCAGTATTTCCATCTCCGTCTACATCTACCGGGGAATCTGAATTCACTTCTGATGCATCTTGCTCATCCGTATTATCCAAATAAGTTGTAAGGTCCACAGTGCCGCCGTTCTCCAAGG